>QMYO01000046.1 GCA_003662715.1 Candidatus Bathyarchaeota archaeon
CCCATGTAGTTACCGAGGACTGCGAATGATTATCCGTCGTTAGCTGGGAAGATCGAAACTAGGAGAAAAGTAGTAAGGATTGTTGAACAAATTATGATTACAAAAAATTCTAAAGAAAAGACGCCAAGAAGGAGAAGAAGACGTGTCAACTCTAAGTCTACTAATATTAAGCATCTGATTGAGATACTTCAGCGCGTGCAAAGAGAAAACGAGCTTTTGAAACAAGAGTTGTTAAAGTCAAGACAAATACCTTCGGGCAAAATTGGGTTTGCATTTCTGATTGTTGGAGCGCTGTCTCTTGTAGGGTCGATAACAGCCTCCTCATCCACTCTGGCTTTCATAGGCCTCGGACTCTCCTTCTGGGGAGCTTTGTTCTTATTCACTCGACCCATCAAATTTGTGAGAGGTAGCTTGCTAGATTGGACAGCAGTCTCATCATACACAACCATAGATAGAATGCTGGAAGACCTTAACTACAAAGGAAAGGGCGTTTATGTTCCTCCATACCCTAAGGATGTTTATCTTCCAGACTATCTTAAAGGGCTCAAAGAGATGATCGTTTTCATCTCTGCCACAGGCACTGCTGAGATGCCTACGATAGAAGAAATGGCTAGGAAGGAATTCTTAGTGAAAAATCCTAAGGGGATATGTATTTCTCCGCCAGGATATGGGCTGATGAGTCTTTTTGAAAAGGAGATGCGCACTGATTTTTCACATATCAACCTTGAAAGCCTATACGATATTCTTCCTAAGATTGCTGACTTAGGGTTAGCTGGAGAAGTTGAGGCTGAAACGGAAAATGATTTCATCCACATCACAATAGTCGATTCTATCTATAAGGATTTGTATTCAAGAGAACGTGCATTAAAAAGTATTCATCTTATTGGATGCCCACTGGTTAGCGCTGTTGCTTGTGCCATCGCAAAGACTACTGGAAAAAACGTTATTATTGTTAAAGACAAGATTTCTCCAGATCTCAAAAAAATTGAAGTTTGGTACCAAACAATCGAAGGTTGACAGAATGCAGTTTCCTCTTTCTATGTCTGACATAAGCCTATGGATAGCCGTCACAGCCATCATCCTGCTCATAACTTCAGAACTCATATCCTCATACTCAGAGAGCTTTGGGAGCTTTGCAATTGAAAAGCAGCGTCTGAGGCTAGTGGCTCTCCTGCTCGGAATGGCGTTCATGGTCACTGTGTTATTACGCGTGGTTGCTCCAACTTAAAATCCATTTATTTCGTGTACCTTAGAACTTTGATCTAAATGTTCTAGAATAACCTACCATAGCCTTTTTTATACAACGATGAAAAATAATTCAACAGGATTGATTATAGATGAAAAGAAAACTTACGTTAGCATTAATATTGACAAGCATAAGTCTTCTTGTCTCTGTTACCATTGTTCACGCTCCATGGTCAACTTTAGGAACAGGCTACGCCGTAACCTCAAACTACCACGGAAGTGATATCCCTCTAGGAACATCGGTAACGGTGACAGCTGGGACGCTTGACCCCAACGTGGTGACTATAACATTCAGATGGCACAGACCTCCAGATGGAAATGGACCTGTAGCATGGGAAGATATAATCCCTGTTTGGCAAAATGGCACTAAGGGGCAATGGAACAACGGCAATTGGGCTCTTATTTGGTATGCAGAGAATACTCATACTCTTGACGAAGTTGGTGAATGGGGAATTCAAGCATTTTTCCAAGACTCTGAAGGCAATAACAGAGCAGAAGTGCCGCAAGTCGTAAAAATCAAAGCAACATCCTTAAACGCGGTACCTGAGGTTCCATTCGGCACTATAGCAATCTTCGTAGCTATGCTTGGAGCTCTCAGCGTCTTTGCATTAAAGAAGAAACCTCGACTCACCTTTTCACACTAGAAATTCATTTACGAACGTATTCATAGAGAAACCATATAGAACATTAGAGATATTTTTCCACACAAGTTTATATTTTACCCACGAGTAAGATACGACAACTACCTTAAGGAAAAAATAGGAGTAACCTGATTGAAAACCAAAAAGGTCCTACTACTCACAATATTTTGCGCTCTTGCCTTAATGTTATCAGTAAACTTGGCTAAGGCTGCTGACGCTACAGTTGCCACACTACATACTACAGATTCCTCTGGAAACGATAAAGTCCAGTTCGCTATAGGCGAAACTATCTACATACGCTGGACAGCAGATGGAACAGTAAATATAGAAGTAAAGTTTCAAAATGGGACAACTGATGGTCAATGGTTAAATCAATCCAAAACGGGTACGATAGCTTACACGCCAACTAAAGGAGCAGGATACTACGCCATCTATTGCACTGGTGCCCTTCCCATACCTATTGCATATGGAACATTGCTGGTAACCGTGCCTGAAACTCCGTTAGGAACAATAATGGCATCAGCCGCGTGTTTTGGAGCACTTCTTGTGTTCGGTATAAAGAAATTAACTCTGTCTCACTATTTTTAATGTGCATACTGAATTAAATCTTATAAAAATTTAGAATCCTTTTTTGCGCCTAACTCTCTTTTCTTTCTTCTCCTCCAAAGTTTTTCCACAATATGGACAGAACCTCATATCTTCAATCAACATTTCACTGCAATATGGACATTTCTTAACCACTAAAACATTCTGAGACAAATGATCAGAAGGAATGCGAGTAAAAAGCGCAACAGAGGCAATGATGCAAACTACTCCTAGAATCATGAGTAAATATGCAGTATCTCTAAAATGAGCGTGGTAGACGTCCCTAATTTCTATCCATTGCTGCAAATAATACCAGTAAGAGAAAGCACCAATCCCTAACAGTGTCAAACCAAACATGACTAGAAAGATTAGAACGCGTTTTTGAGCCATCATTTCACTGTTATTCCTCTTTTGTTCTATACGACATTTATTATCTCATATTTATCGTTAATTCTTTAATCTGATTCTGTTGTTTACGACGCGTACTTTATGAAGTTGAATAGTATCGGCTGGTTATTCTGCCGTCGGAAAACAGAGACGGCGACCGGCGATACCTAGTGTATAGAATAGCTCGCACATTGATTTATTCTCTATGTTAATTTCGCGCTTGTGTGATTAGGTATCCAGAAATTCTCAGAATCAGCGGTGATGACGTATAAAAAATTGAATGTCTATAAGGATAGGAAATGTAAGGAGGATGAGTAAGATAAGGTGAGGGATGATGAGTTCTGGTGGCACGGGGATGGGGAATTGGAGAAAAACGGGGAGCAAAGCGGTTGAGATCGGTATTGCAAGTAGTAAATTGGATGAGTGATGTTTAATCAGCGTTGTTATGTCTCTTGTTGTCAGCATCAGCGTCAAGAATGTGATGAATAAGACTAATTCTGCATAAATGTATGTGTGGAGAGCTGCTTCTGTACCTCCTGAGAACCAGCCAGAATTTAGCGGAAAGAAAAGTTGTAGCCCTGCATCTACGTTGGGAGCTGTTAGGTAGTCACCTAAAAACGGGTGTGAAGCAAAGGCTGTTAGGTACGGGATGGCTCGTTTCTTCCATACAAGAATTGTGGGAAAGGCTATTGCTAAGAACATGATGATAGAGTGGGTTGGTCCTCGATGTTCAAGAAGATTAGGCATCAACAGGTCGATGTCAGCTATAATAGAAGCTACGAATAATAGAGGGATGTTAACATTAACTTTTAGAAGTTTAGACGTTGCTTTTCCACTTATATATCCTAAAGCTAGGTGGCCAACCGCAAACGTTTGTTTTCCCTCTCTTATTGTTTGTGTGTCTGGCTATCTCTCAGCCATAAAATTAAGTGTTTTGTTGAGTTTGGCTTGACATTTTGCGCTCGTATAGATTGTTGCTCTTTATTTGTGGTTCAGAATGTTTTTAAATTTAGAGTTATTTTCTCGAAAAGAATAGTGACCCGAAATGATGAAGTTTAAAGGTTTACAAGTGTTGGTTCTTGTTGTTTGTCTATTGACCACGCTTTCGGTGATTCCTGCCTCAGCAGACGATTTGTTAAAGACAGATTTTCAAGAGGAGAGTTTCGCCAAAACCATTGACTTTTTTGACTATGCAAGAGCGTTGGCTTTGCTTCATGGATTGCCTCAAGTTCCTAACTATTGGCATGCCAATGTTTACATGACCTATGTAAACAAGATGGGTTTAAAGATGTTGTATGCTGGGTTGCGCAACATAAGTTTAGCAGACCAAGCTTACCTGACAATTCCTATGCAGACTCTTCTTTTGCACTATAAGACTGAGAATAACAGTAGAGATGCATTAGTTGCGTCATCATTCTTAATGTTGATGGGGTTCAACGATACAGTGAACTCAATTTATCCAGATTCGCCTGACAGAAATGATACTCTTTGGGCGTCTTTCAGCTTTGGTGTTAACCTTAACCAAATATTTCCAAATGCTAGTTTTCCCGCGTTTAACAGTAAATCTGAGGTTTATCCGTTGACTTCTTCTGAAGATGGGTTAACTTGGAAGTGGGGCATGAAATACACAAACCTTACAGCTCTTTGGATAACAATCAACCTCAAAGATGAAAATAAAACCGATATAAGTAGACCATGGGGTCTAGCAACTTATGATGAGTTAACTTTCAACTATACGCTTACTATAGATGCAAACAATCATAAGGCAACCATAACGCAAGACCATGTTATAGGTCGAATGCGTGACCTTTGGGTTTTCTATGGGTGGTTCATAATTCCGCTTTACGCCCGTTACAACAGCACTGGCACCTATTCGTATGGCAAGAAATTGTCCAATGAAACAATTTATGATTTTCTTGATAAACATGATGTTAAAATGAGCATCGTTAATTTTCAAACGTCGATTATGCTGGAACACGACACTTACAGCGTCTCAGCAAACGGAGAGAACGTTACGGACAACGAAGTCTTCGTTAGCAATTCTTCCGTCTCCACCTACGCAGATGATGGCGAAAAAATTTTTGATGCTTCCTTCGGTGTTAAGGAAAACTACAACCTCTTCAACTACACAGAAGATCTAACTGAAAGCACCTCACATACTTATGATGCGGTCACCAGAACAACCGAGATCAGCGGTTATGCAAGAAACCGTGAGCTCTTTAAGTTTCACAGAAGATTTGCGCAGTATTTACCTCTAATTCTAGTGCATATGTATCCTAAACTTTACGAAAGAGCCAAAGATAACATAACTAACATGACACGGGCAAACTACTTATTCCTAATCTCCTATCCCAACTACAGTGGCTATAGAATAGAGCATGATCCGTTATACACGGTTTACTTTGCTCCAACAGTAGCTACGACTGCAACTGGAACTAATTTCGGTGCTTTAATAACGCTAGCTATTATAGGAGCCGTGGCAATCGCTGTTGTTGCAATAGTTGTTTCAAGGAAGAAAGGTCCGAAGCAGCAGCCTCAGCCTCAACAGCCGCCAGAGCCCCCATCTTCTCCACCATTAAACTAACCTTTCTTTTTTCTCCAGCAATTCATGAAAGAAGTTTATTTCTGTGTAGCCAGTATCGAACGTTGAAATATGTTGGTTTTGGAAAGACAGTATTTATGTGTGTTTACGAAGATGTTTAGTGAATCTGCTGAAATAAGATAGTGATTTATCATGGCATATATAATCGAAATAGAGCTTCCTGAATCTGGCGTCTGGTTTGATTATATGACTGGAATAGAATCGCTTGAAGAAGCTGAAAACATCAAGCGTGAGGCGGAAGGAAAAGTGAAAGTGAGGATTAAAAAGAATGAAGGCTTGGGAGATAAATGACAAGAAGCCATTTTACGATAATTGCTGAAATGCTAAGAGCAGCAAGGCAGGGAGCCAAAAAAAGTCGCATCATGTATGCATGTAACCTTAGTTATAAGGCAACTGAAGAATACATCACGTATTTGCTGGACGCTGGTCTCCTTAGAATAGGAAATTCTTTTCATACCACCGAGAAGGGTTTTCGATTTCTTAAAGCCTATCAAATCATAGAGCTTCTTCTAACCACAAAGAGTTAAACCTACTAAAAAGAGAGAAAACTGCGCTTATCTAGCATGTACTGTTTGAATTAGGATTCATCATGATTCTAATTAGCAGTATCTTGAGTGTAATAGCGACGAAAAATAAAGGATTAGTCAATATGTGTTCACATGCACATAAGACGCTGTGGCATAATGAATTAGATTGGTGTGTTCAGAATTTTTTGGAGGCGTTCAAAGGCGTGGATGAACTCTAATCCCTTCTTTGTGGTGTGATAAGAGTTTCCTTCGACGATAAGGTTTAGATTTATTAAGAAATCGAGGTAACACTTTAAGACCGCGGAGCTGAGGTTGGAGCTGTTTTTGATGTGTGTCTTGGTTGAACCGTTCTTGCAAACTTTTAGAATGGTAGCCATTAGCTCAAAACGGTCTCTCATCACCAAAATTTCATGTCTCCGGAAATTTTCGAATTAACCACATCAACGGCGTGAACATTAATATACCTTTTCATCAGTTTCATGTTATGTTCATGTTTAATATGAAAAGTGCACATTAACCAACGTTACAGCATGCACATTTTACGAGTTAATGCGAACACGTCTAAACATCATGAATAGTTGGTGAACCATTATCCATAAGCTGACAAGAGCGCCTAAAAAGTAAGGGTATGCCCCGCCGACTTCATAAAAGATTCCTCCAACCAATGGACCTAAGAAGAAGCCAATGCCCAACGTGCTTTCAAACAGTCCAGCAGCCTTACCTCTTCTCGAGCCACTTTGTTTCAAAACTAGCAATATAGCTGTTGAGTATGCCATTCCTTGGCCCATGCCGAAAATTGCGAAGCTAACAAAAAAGATCGGCATTGCTATGGTTAGACCAATCATAATTAAGGCGCTGAACATGAAAAAAGAGCTTAGTAATAATATCTTCCATTCTTCAAGCTTAGATTGCAGTCTATTTGCTAAGAGAACTGTTAGTGTCTGAGTTAGCCCTGACAAAAGAAACATGAGACCTATTAGGTCGGCTGAGACGCCTAACTGGGTTGCATAAGCTGGAAATATTGCATTCAAGATTGCACTAGTGAATGCGAAGAGAAATGTGTAGGCCAGAGGAAAAATTTTGGGTGCCTTCTGAATGGGCATGGGTTTTTCGTCATTAATTTGATGAGCCATGTGATGAGATCTGCTAATGTTTACCTTTATCCTAGGAAGAAGCAACACCGCGGCAAACAAGAGGCCCGCAAGGGCTACAACAAAAGGTGTCCTTATGAAAAACCACGTTATAAGCAGTCCTCCTAATTGTGGACCAATTATAGTTGCTGAACTCCACGACACGTTGTAACCTGTCAAAGCTTGGCTAAGTTGATCTGCCCCAACAAGGTCGCCTATATATGCCTCTGAGAGCGGCCAGTAGAGAGCCAAGCCTATAGAGTAAACAAAACGTGCAAAAATTAGTTGGTAAGGATCTTGGGAGAGGAAGGAAAGTGCCATCGAAAAAGCTTGAATTATTTCTGCAATTAAAAGTAGTTTCTTTCTTGAAAATCTGTCAGAGGCAGATCCGAAAATGCGGGTCATGACAGTGTATGTTGCTCCGCCAGAGGCTCCGATTAAGCCTATGAGTAAGGGAGATGCTTCCATCTCAAGGGCGAGGATGGGTGTCGCTAAGAAGGCGATGCCTATGCACATTTGAGTTAAAAAGACAGAAGCGCATAATCCGATATAATGAAGCCGGACTTTCGCGAATCCCATATGGGGTCTCCTATAGTTTTTGAATCAATACATAATACTTCTTCTTAACAGTTGCTCATATGCTAACTTGCCTTTTACTTTATACGTGGGTGTCATTCTGTAATTCTAGATAGATTGCAAGAAGAAAACGGCTAGTTAACTAGGGTAAATCTGGTTTGTTTTGTCACAGCTTTTACATAATTTAACCTTATCATAATAATCTTCGTATGAATGGAAAAATTCATGTCGAACCTATACGGACAGAATATAACAAATGAAGTGTTTACAATGTCAGTTATTCAAGAAATTCGATGTCCCAACTGCGGCGCTCCTATAGCGTTTAACCCAGGCGAAATCATTGCCACCTGCCGATACTGCGGCTTTACGAGCGTGATAGAAACAGGTAAAGCCTTCACCTTAGAGCACTCCATAATCCTCAACGAGTATGACCCCAATCAAGTTGAGAAACTTGTGCGCAACTGGATGAGGTCTGGCTTCTTAAAGCCTAGGAACCTAGCTCGTTCTTCGAAGATTCTGGAGAAAAATCTGGTATATCTTCCGTTCTGGGTTGTCCCAGTCACCGCTACCAGTAGGTATAAGGGAATTTTCGAAAGGATAGCTCCTCCAATTGTGAAGGAAGGAAAAATCGAGAAGAAATATGATTGGCTGGTTTTGGCTAGGAAAGCCGCTGAGTTTCCAACAAGAGAATACGATGTTCCGCTGGAGGGGAAAGTTGCATATGATTTTCGGAAGATTGAAAGCTTCGCTAAGGTGTTGAACAGCGAGATTGATGAATTGGAGGCGGTGGAACAGGCTAAACAGCAAGTGGAGAATCATCATCAGTTTCTGGCAAAGCAAGATGTTGACAGAATCATAGAGATGAAAAACGAGTTTTCCATAGGCGATTCTGTTTATCTACACGCACCCGTATGGTTTATTGTTTATGAATATGAAGGTGAACGCTACAACATCCTTCTAGATGGCGCCACTGGAGCGGTCATTAAAGGAGACATTCCAGCGACAAACTTCGGTATACTTTGATTGAAAACTTAATAATGCCTTTAAATAGCTTCTATGATATAGAAGTTAATGAGAGGGAATTTTTTGAGTGAGAAAGAAGGATTGTATGAGAAAGCTAAGGGGGAAATGAGGCTCTCTGAGAGAATTTTTGCAGAGATTCCAGGATTCAGAGGGTATAAGGAAAAGGAGATACGGAGAGAAACCGACAAATTAATTCGAAATCACATTTATCGAAAGTTGACGGAAGCCAGAAAAGATATCAAAGAAGTTTTTCAGCAACTATCTGACCATCGTCTCCATGAAGTTTTAATAGACATGGACCGTCTCGTCATGAGAGTTGATAGAGTGGCGGAAAAAATCAACCATGCCTCCTATGGTTACGCTGGGTTCTTCAATGTTTTGAAGGTTGAAGAGGAAAAGCTTGACAAAATGATAGCCTTTGACCAGAAGCTTCTAGCCCATGTGCAAAGGATTGTTGAAGAAACTAACGTGTTTAAGGGAGAAGTTATGAAACGTGAATTTGAAAAGGCAAAAGAACACATCGCAAACCTAAGAGACTCCCTAGAGTCGCTGGAAGAAACGTTTAATGAAAGGGAAGAAACCGTGTTGGGAGTGAAATAAATTGGCTCAAGTCATCGAATGGGAGAATCCTGGACCTGAAGAGATTGTTTGGAAATATCCAGTTGAAAACATAACATGGGG
>QMYO01000047.1 GCA_003662715.1 Candidatus Bathyarchaeota archaeon
GACTAAAAGAACTCGGCGCCGACATCAGAATTGAGGCTCTTCCAAAAGGCGACTACATCATATCCGACCTATGCGCCATCGAACGCAAAACCGTACGTGACTTCGTTTACACTTTGACTAGACGATACCTTTTTGAGCAGCTTTTCCAGCTGAAAGAAGTTTACGCTAAACCCTTTATTCTCATTGAGGGGTACCTCCCCATTATTTATAAGTTCAGCAGAATCCAGCCCGCCTCAGTTTGGGGCGCCATGTTCGCCTTGGCGAAGCAGGGAATTTTCATGATTCATACCACTAGCTATAAAGAAACCGTGGATTTCCTATACACGGCTGCTAAACAGGAACAAATCGTCGAGAAAAGAATCCCAATCGTGCATCCAGTGAAAAAGCATGAAACTCTAGCTGACGCTCAAATCTTCTTCTTAGCTAGTTTGCCCAACATTGGACGAGAAAAAGCAACGGCGCTCCTTAACTCTTATCAAACTCCACTAAACGCTTTGCTTAACCTAGACCGATGGACCAAAGATGTTCATGGTTTGGGACCAAAAATCACCAAAAAAGTGAGTCAAGTGATACATACACCCTACAAAGAATAGAGTTAATTCTAAACTCAAGCAAGCTCTTTGATTAAGGATGTTCCTTCAACGTTCTGAACCGTGATGATGTGAACATCCTCCTCCCTCTCAAAGGTTACTTGACTAGGAGTAATAGCCAAGTACTGCGCATCCAAACCCTTAACAGAAGAAACAAGAAGCTTAGCAATAAGCTCTCGATTTTTAGGGTCCATGTGAACGTCATATTCATCAACAGCTCGGAAAGGAGACCGAATGTGCTGTTGCAACGCCAAAAGAAAAGTTACAGTAGCCGTACTGCGCTCTCCACCGCTCTGAGTGTATGCATTAAGGGAAACAGGCTTCGCCCCTTTAAATCCTACAAGAATCTCTAAACCCGCTGCCTCTATGTCCTGCTCATTAACCAGCCGAACCTCGCCAATGGCTTGAGTCTGTGAAAGAATCCCTTGATACTGAAGATTAACATGCTTCAGAAGATTTCGAAGAACCGTTCTCCAAGCCTCCATCCTAGTCTTAACCTCTTCCAAAGCCTTTTCTCGATTCTCCGCCACCAACCTAGCCTTCTCCTCCAGCTCCAAGTAAAGTTTAGAATAGGATTCATACATGCGCTCAATATCCTCGGAAACATCAGCAAGAGCAGCGAGATGTCCATCAGTGACTCGAATTTCATCCAAAATTTCCATGACGCTCTTCGTTGGTACCAGTTGGGGACCCGTTTTCTCCGCCCTTTTCACAGCTTCATGGAGGTCTTCAAGAGCTGATTGTAACTCTTTGTCTAGTTTCTCTAAATTTTTTCTAATAGCTTCCCTTCGATATCGCAGTAGAGCTAGGTTGATTTTGTGATCTATGAATTCATTGTTGGCGTTTTCCATCTCCATGTTTAAATGATTCAGTTTAGCCTGGGCATCTGCAATCTGGACATCCAGTTTGCTAAGTTGTTTGTTGGAGTTTTCTATAGACTCCTTCATCCTTTCACTCCTCATGTTTAACCGCTGAATCCACGAGTTTTCAAAGTTTTCAAAGGTTGACCTAATCTGGTTTAGTTGGAGGTTAAAGTCGGTTGGATTCTGAAATTCCATCAGCGTCGTTTCTAACCGCTCTATCTCGCTTAGACATTTCTTAAACTGTTCTTGACGAGTTTCTGTCCATAACTGAGTTTCTTCCAGCGCTTGACTAATCAATGAAACATTTGATTCATTTTTCGCCCTTTCCCGCTCCAGCGTTAACCGTTCCTCCAGAAGTTTTCGCCACTCAGCCTTCAGTTGATCCAGTCTTCCATGAAGCTCGCTTAGTTGGTTTTCAACGCCTTTCGCTTCGCTTTCTATCCGCAGCCTTTCGTTTTGTTCTTTTTGAATCTGCTTCTTTAACTCTGAAACCAGTTTTTCTCTTTTCGAAACCTCAGCCCAAGCCAGTTCTCTTTCAAGAAACCTACGCTTCATTCTTAACTGCTTTTTCTGCTGATACCGATCGTATTGTTCTCTCCAGTAGTTTAGGGTTTGCTTGGCGGACTCCAAAAGTTTTCCCACCGACTCTTCTTGGCTGAGGGCACGGCTTAATTTCCGTTTAGCATTCAAAACATTTTTGCGGTAGGATTCAAAGCCCACCGCTGCTTCCACCATTCTAAGCTTTTCTTGAGGTGAAAGAACCGTGAATTCTTCCACCATGTTTTGATGCATAATAATCAGCATATTATCTGGATCAACACCAAACTTGGAAAGAAGCCTTTTAACCTCACTTTTGGTCGCCGCCCTATTGTCAAGTTCAAACCAGTACTTTCCATCCCGCCTTAGAACCCTCGTCAAAAAAATGTGGTCCTTTTTAATCCTAGTAACTGGTCGACGATTTCCTTTGCGAGAGTTATCTAAAACAATGGTGACTCGAGCTTGATCTTTCCCCCATCTAATAAGGTCGCTTAGCTTCTTAGACCGTTCTGTGTAGGATTGACCCAGCGCCACTGAGATTCCCAGCAGCATGGATGATTTGCCTGAGCCGTTGGGTCCGCAGATGACGTTTACGCCTGGTTTAAAGGGTACCCTAGCGTATTCGTAGGACATGAAGTTTTCCAAGATGATTTCTTTAATTAACATTCGCTGTAGAGTCCTTTTAGCAATAAGGATAGAGATTATTTCCTTATATTAAAATGATTAGATTTATCGGAACACAAAGGAAACATAACTCATTTAGATTCGGATTTTTATTCGGATGCAACTAAGATTGAAAATTCACATTTGTATTTCATAAGCGATATATGAGCGATTTCATGAAGCACTTCATAGAGTGCACCTTCGAGGAATCACCATTGCGTAACCATGGTTTTGAAAAGCTTCTGCTTGAAGCAATCGATGAGGGGCTGTCTTCGCTGGGGGAATCTTCGAAGTATGCGATTTATTTCCACCTGAAAACGGCTTTCAAGGTTAGCAGGCGAGACATTCCTTATAAAATTGAAGAATTTGCCGATGCGATTGAAAAAATCTTTGGGCTTGGAGCTAAACCTCTTGAGATACTCATAATGCAGCGGCTCTATGAAAAGGTTGGAGGGGATGTTGATTATCCAAAAAATAAGAACTTGGTGTTCACTGAATACGTAGCAGCGGTCAAGCAAAGTTTTCTGAAGAAGAAAAAGCAGACAAGTGTTCAACGTGCGCATGTATGAGGAGAAAAGAGATTGAAGGAAGGATTGATGAAGGAGAATTAATTTTTGAAACTGCGTAAGAAAACGTTGATCATTATCGGCGTGACGAACATCAGTCTAATAGCGATTCTGTATGTTACTTCGCAAACTATCTTGCTAAACAGTTTCGCTGCGCTGGAGGATCAGAATACACGCCAGAATGTTGAACGATTCCAGAATGCTCTATCTAGTGATCTGTCCGATTTGGAGTTTCTCACTTGGGATTGGGCTGCGTGGGACGATACTTACGACTTCGTCCAAAACCCTAATGAAGATTATGTAAACGCGAACCTCATCGACGAAACCTTCATTGCATATGAATACAACCTCATGATGTTTTTCAACTCTTCTGGCGAAATAGTGTTCAGTAAGTTCTTTGATCTGGAGAATGAGGAAGAAATACCCATTCCCGAGAGCTTAATGGAACACCTCTCTCCCAATAGCCTCCTTCTGCAACATCCTGACATAAATAGCTCTATAACTGGTATCCTTCTTCTTCCCGAAGGTCCATTACTTGTTTCCTCATGTCCTATCCTGACAAGTGATAAGCAAGGTCCTATTCGCGGAACGCTGATCATGGGATATTATCTTGACTCCACACGAATCAACAGTTTAGCTGAGAGAACACAATTATCTCTCAACCTGCAACGATTTGACGATTCGCAGATGCCGCCTGACTTTCAAACAGCTCTCGCATCTTTGTCAGAAGAAACGACGATTTTCACACGACCATTGAACAAAGAGACTATTGCGGGATACACCTTGTTTAAGGATATTTATGGATTATGGAGAACCCAGTCTGGTGTTGAGAGTAGATATGCCTCGAAGTATCTACATGCAAGGCCAAGCCAGCATCTCCTATTTCATCTTTTTGTTATTGGTGACAGGTGCCGTGTTCAGCATAGTGATCATGCTACTTTTGGAGAAGACGGTGTTGTCAAGGTTAACTCGGCTCAGCGCAAGTGTCAATAGAGTAAGAGCACATGGAGATTTTTCGGAACGCGTGTCAATATCAGGAAAAGATGAATTGTCGAGCCTTGCTGACGAGATCAATGGGATGCTAGCAGCGCTGAAAAAGTCTCAAGATAAGCTTAGACATTACTCTGAGCACTTGGAGGAGTTGGTTAAGGAGAGAACCAGAAAGTTGCGGCTTGCACAAGAGCAGCTTCTCAAGGCTGAGAGATTAGCTGCCATCGGAGAAGTAGCAGCAATGGTGGGTCATGACCTACGGAATCCGTTAACAGGCATCGCTGGTGCTGCATACTATTTGAAAACGAAGTTTGGCTCAAAAATGGACAAGAAAACAAAAGAGATGCTAGAGCTTATTGAAAAAGACATAGAATACTCCAACAACATCATAAACGGCCTCCTAAACTACTCGAGAGAGATACGGTTAGAGCTGACAGAAACCACTCCAAAATCAATTATAAAAGATGCGTTGACTTTAGTTGAAGTTCCAAGCAACATACGAATATTAGATTTAACTGAGAATAAACCAAAGATTGAGATTGACACGCAGAAAATGAAAAGAGTCTTTGTCAACATCATCAAAAATGCAATTGACGCCATGCCTGAAGGTGGAGAACTCACAATTGCGAGCAAAGAGTTAAATGGCAACTTAGAAATCGCCTTCACCGACACTGGAACAGGCATACCAAAAGACATTATGGAGAAAATTTGGACGCCGCTTTTCACAACAAAAGCGAAAGGAATGGGATTAGGCTTGTCCATCTGTAAACGTATAGTGGAAGCGCACGGAGGCTCAATTTCTGTAGAAAGCATAGTTGGAAAAGGCACAACCTTCACGGTAACATTTCCAATTAAACCAAAAATAGAAGGAGGTGAAAAAACATGGGTGAACATGCCAGAATCCTCGTTGTTGACGACGATGAAAGCATAAGAAAAGTCCTAGCAACAATATTGGAAGAAAAGGGATACGTTGTTGACACTGCAGAAAACGGGAAAGAAGCAATCGAAAAATCCAAGAAGCGATTCTATAACCTAGCTCTTCTTGACATTCGTCTGCCAGACATGGAAGGCACAGAATTGTTAACTGCAATGAAAGAAACAACGCCGAAAATGGTTAAAATCATCATGACAGGCTATCCCTCCCTAAAAAACGCGATAGAAGCGGTCAACAAAGGCGCAGACGCCTATATACTGAAGCCTCTGAACATGGACAACACCCTCCACACAATCAAGGAACATTTAAAAAATCAGGAACAAGCAATGAAGTACAGCGAACAGAAAGTGGTTGAATTCATCGAAACAAGAGCTAGAGAATTTGATGAAAAAAGACCATGATATACCAAAAAAGCGATGAAATAATCTCTTTTTATTAGCGCATACCATACTTCACACTTTATACTTTCTCCTCTTTCACAAAAACTTGAAAAAACAAAAATTCATATGGCAGAACTTGAATTATGACATCGATGGTTCCTAAATTGGGTCAAACAGAACTTTCAGAAAAAGAGTTAGAGTATTACTCAAGGCAAATAGTCCTCGCCGACATAGGATACAATGCGCAGTTGCGACTGAAAGACGCTAAGGCTTGCTTAGTGGGATTGGGAGGACTAGGCTCCCCCACAGCAATACAACTAGCTACAATTGGAGTCGGACACTTACGTCTAGTTGACCGAGATTTTGTTGAATTGTCCAATTTGCAGAGACAACATCTATATGGCGTAGATGACGTGGGGTATCCAAAAGTTGAGATTGCGGCTAAGAGACTGCAGAGTTTAAATCCTTACATAGAAATAGACCCCGTTCCTCTCTCTATCAACGAGGACAATGCAGAAGACATAATTAAAGGCATGGATGTTGTAATTGACGGTTTAGATAGAATGGCAGCCCGTTACGCTATTAATAGAGCATGCGTAAAACTTGGCATACCCTACGTTTTTGCAGCTGCTGTAGCAACCATCGGAAACGTGTCTACCATAATTCCCGGTGAAACACCATGTCTTGAATGTTTTTACGGCAACCTCGTTGACGATAAGTTGCCCAAATGCGCCGTAGTAGGTGTTCACCCATCTTTATTGGGAGTGATTGCAAGCGTAGGAGTCAGTGAGGGCATCAGAATACTTATAGGGAAACAGCCTCGTTTGGTTAACAAGCTTCTCTACTGCGACATAGGACACGTAGAATTCAATGAGGTTCAAGTTTCAAAAGTTGAAGAATGCCCGGTCTGCGGTTCAAAACCTTCTGGTTCTCCGATGCCTATCGAGCGAGAATTGGTTGAGGAAATTTGTGGAAGAGGTGGAAAGAAAGTGTTCGCCATTGTTCCGAAGAAGAATTTAGAGATTAACATATCCGACTTACTAGACTATTTGGAGAAGAAAGGATTTAACATCAAAGTTAAAGCTAGACTGGGCATAACTTTTGATTATGAGAATAAAGTTATCGCGAGCATACTCAAAAGCGGAATCATGATTGTTGAAGGAGCAAAAGAAAAAGAAGAAGCTCTTAATCTTTTCAACGACATAATTGTTAATAGGCTAGATATCCCTAAATCATTCATAGGATAAGATGTCGTCTAAACCCGTTAGGCATTAACGTGCACCCCATATGCACGCGAGGATAATCATAAACTCAATGGTAGGACTTAGATGGAAGGGAGCAAAAGAAACGTGAAATTGGCTGGAATTCATTTTCTATTAACCTATCAATGCAATTTCGAATGCGACCACTGCTTTGTTTGGGGGAGCCCCTCCACCAAAGGAACATTCAAACTTAGACAAATCAGAAAAATCTATAACGAAGCAAAAAAGCTGGGTACAGTTAAATGGATATATTTTGAGGGAGGAGAACCCTTCCTATACTATCCAATAATGCTCAGAGCCTTGCGAGAGGCTAAACAACTAGGCTTCAAAACAGGCATAGTTACCAACATCTATTGGGCAACCTCAGTGGAGGACGCTTTAGAATGGCTACGTCCAATAGCTAAAATAGGAATAGACGACGTTAGTTTTAGCGTTGACCCATACCACTATGAACTCATCGAAACTGAAGAGGCAAAGAAAGCAGTCAAGGCAGCCAAGAAACTCGGTTTGCCCGTTGGAATAATCTCAATCAAACATCCAAACACCCATAAAAAGCCTCCTACGCACATAGAAGGCGTAGAAGTGGGCTACTGGGAACTCATGTATCGCGGTCGAGCAGCCTCCCAACTTTTAGAGAAAGCTCCACGAAAGGCGTGGACAGAATTCAACAAATGCCCTTACGAAGACCTAGCTAATCCCGGTAGAATACATCTTGACCCTTTAGGGTATATTCATGTCTGCCAAGGGTTATGCATCGGCAACGCTTGGCAAAAACCGTTTTCTGAAATTATAGGTTCATACGATCCGTCTTCTCATCCCATCGTTGAGCCGCTTCTGCGCGGTGGACCCGCAGCGCTCATAGAAGAATTTAACCTGTCTCATGAGCAAACTTACGTTGATGCATGTCACCTCTGCTATACGGCTCGTCTTCAACTGAGACCTCGATTTTCAGAGGTTTTGTCTCCTGGACAGATGTATGGAGAAGAAATTGAGTGAAGAATTGCATGAATATATGAGTGATGAAATTTATGAATGCGGTTATGGTTAAATGTACTGTTGTTAGACCAGTGCCTGATTCATATGATAATTGCGTAAAGATGAATGTTGAAAAATGGATGTTGCCCTTGCAAAGAGACAGCGTGCAGAACATCGCAGAGCTTTAGAGAAGCTTGAAATGGAGCTTATCTGTATAAAATACGTTAATCCTCTTTCTGACAGCTGCTTTGTAGAGGACACTGCCATAATATTCGGGAGAAAAGCGGTGATCGGTGATACAGATTACAAATCCTTTCAAGGTGCTATTCCATTTCATAATCAGGTGGAACGTAACGTCGGAGCCTCTGCAACGACTTCAATCGCTCCTTATCACCTATCCGAGCATTTTTGATGGCAGTTTTCAATATTTGAATGGACTCGTCCATAGCATAGCTATTTACAGGATATGGTACGCCATCCTTTCCTCCAACACAAAAACTATACTTTACTGGGTCTTTCCAGCTTGGCTTTTCACCGTAAATCAGTTCAGAAATCAAGGCAAGCGCCCGAACAGTCGCTGGTCCTATCCCTCTTATGCCAAGTAGTTCCTCGTAGTTTTTGGGTTGAAATTCATATGTTCTTTTCAGTGCTTTCCAGTTGAGGTTGCGAGGAAGCGAAAGAACATCAACCGCATACTCTTTCCATTCGGCTTTAGGCATCCATTCCTGTAAAGATTTCTGATAGGCGGGACGAATTGATTTAAGCATTCTCATTACTTTTCTCGGCTTCTCTTTAGCGATGTCGGTGGATGCTTTCTGGCAGCTTTCACTTTCCTTCGCTGTCATGTTTAAGACAACTTCCTTTTCCACATCGCCTACGATGGCGTCGTGAGGCTCTACAACAAAGTTTTTTGCGTGTTCTGAAAGCCAATGGTATCTCCTAGCGGTTCGGTCTTTCACACTCATTCCCTGCTGAACCACCGCCCACTTTCCATCTTCGGTTATGAAAAAAGCATGATGATAAAGGGGATAACCCGCTTGAATAGCGGTGTTGTCCACCTTAGCGCTCATTCTACTCGCATACTGCAAACGATTAATCCGCTCATCAGTGAAGCCAAACATCTTCCCTGCTTGACTGATTTCCATAGGAGCCTGTCGCGAAACCCTACCTTTGCCACCACAAACTGCCACTCCCTGCTCATTCGGGTTTACCGCACTCTTCAACACGCCTGTCAAGACAGTGGTGACTCCGGAAGAGTGCCAGTCATATCCCAGAACGCATCCCAACGCTTGAAACCATAAGGGGTCTGAGATTCTCTTTAAGAACTCGTCTTGACCATACTCATCTACAATGATGGCGACTATTTCCTTTGCTAACCGAATCATTCGAACGGTCAGCCACTTCGGAGCTTTTCCGTAATGAAGGGGAAGCTTTGCGATGCCTGTTCTTTTCAAAAATGTTCACCGATAGTCCATCGTATATAATTAAGGGGGAGGAACCGTTTAAACCA
>QMYO01000048.1 GCA_003662715.1 Candidatus Bathyarchaeota archaeon
TACCCTATCACATCAATGCGCATACATGTGTTCTGCAAGATTTCTTTTTAATTATTTTAGATGAAAAAATCTTGTCCTCTTAGTCTAGTGTTATTCCTTGTTTCACGGTGTCTATAATAGTGTTAAGCCTAGCAATGTTGTTAATGAGTCCCCCAAACCTGTAGGAACTCTTCACAGTCCTCAATATCTCCGTCAACAACAACCTAGGACGAAGATAAAAAGCTCGAAAATACTCATAAATCATCGAACTAATCTCATCAAAAGGCACAGCATAAGGCGAAACCTTAGGAACATAAACACCAGTTTCCCATTGCTGCTCCTCATCAATGAAGCCCTTAGCCACCAAATCAGCCCATAGGTCGGTTCCAGTAAACGCTCCAAGAATATTCAACTGAGGCACATCAATATCCAACTCATGAGCAAACCGCAACGTGTTCTGAATCTCCTTCCTAGTTTCATCTGGAGCCCCCAATATAAATGACCCCACAATAACATCAACACCCGCCTTTCTAGCCTTCTGAACAGCACTCCTAGCCTCATCTGGAGTTATGCCCTTCCTATAATAGTCTAAAATCCTTTGATTAGCACTCTCCACCCCAAAATAAACAATTCTGCACCCCGCCTTAACCATCTGCCTAAACACATCATAACTACAATTATTCACCCGCGAATCACAGAACCATTCAACATCCAACCCAGCCTTCCTCAAACTTCGACAAAACTTCACCACCCTCTTCTGATTTAAAGTAAAATTATCATCAACAAACAGAAACTGCTCATAACCCTGACTCACCAAAAGCTCCAGCTCTTCTATGAGGTTCTTAACCGACCTCGCTCTCCACATTCCCCGAGCAAACTTCCTGCAACCACAAAAACTACATTGAAACGGACAGCCACGCGACGAAACAAGCGTAGTGAACTTCTTAGTTGCAACCTTCACTCCATAAATTGTTGAACTATACTGAGCATCCACCAAATCACGATCTGGAAAGGAAAGAGCATCCACATCTTTGATTAACGGTCTATCCGGCGAAGAAACAACTTTCCCCCTCCTCTTGAAAGTTATGCCCTCAACTTCCCGCAAATCACCACCTTTTTCCAAGCACTTTGCCAACTCAAGACAAGTATATTCCCCCTCCCCCCGAACAACCACATCCACAAAAGGATATTTACGAAGAATTCTTTCAGCGTTAAAGGTTGCATGATAATTTCCAAAAACCGTTGTCACATTCGGATTCTCCATCTTCACATGCTCCGCAAGCTTCACCGCCTCCCGTGAAGAGCTGTTCAAAACAGAAAACCCAAGGATGTCAGGATTTTCCTTCTTCACCCAGTCTAAGGTCTGCTTCATAGAAAATCCTTTAGCTGCCTGATCAAGTATGGAAACTTCAATCCCTTCCTTCATCAAAACTCCTGCACAATACAACATACCCAAAGGAGGCCATGCAGTAACAACCATGTCTGGAGTGCCTAAAGCTGGACTGGGATTTATAAATGAAAACTTCATCTCACATCGCAACGCCATTTTCTGTGAAGCTTAAATAAAATAAGCTTTTCCCGACAAAATTTCCACAAACAATAAAAACTAACTTTCTGCACTTAGCCACATACGCATTTTATGGGATGCTAAACTGCTCAAAAGATCAGCTAACTTATGTACGTACGGCTTGTTTTGTCAAAATCCCTAACTATCTCCATTGCCCGTTTTGATGGCGGTGGAATTTGATTCAGAGGAATGTTTCCGAGGATAGATCGCAGTCCTCTCCGAGCTATTTGTGAAACAGTGGAATGTTCACCAAAAGATTCTTTCGAAACTTGATATACTAAAGAGCGAACTTCTGACTCTGGAATATGGCCAAGAGCGTGAAGATACTCATGGAGTAGGAGGGTGTATGCGAAAGCATTTACTATACGTTTAGACTTCGTCACTCCTTCAACAATTCCTATGAGGGTACGATTCAAAACTATGTTGTTGGTTCCAAGAGGATGGTAAGCTCCTATATATAACGGAAGGTCATCGAGGAACAGCATCATACCTACTCTATGTTCTCCCAGCGTGTTTCTAACAGTGTCTTTCACCAATTCCCAGACTTCACCGAATCCTTTAGCTTCATCCAGTTTAGAGCCGTATGTTTGGGTGCTCAAAAGATTTTTCTCCTCTTCATCTTTACATAGGATAAGACATACGTCATATATGAAATATTCCGCGCATCATATTTAAATGCTTTGAAACAAAAACACATCTACAACATCCTAAATAGAAAGCCTCTCAAGTTGCTCCAGAACATACCGACGAATTTCACCAGGTTTCGGAAGCTCAGCCACAATTCTCCCATTTTCAATAAGAGGTTTCAGCATGGGCTGAGTTTTGCCTCCGCACTCTACACAGCTTGGTTGAGCAGACTTAAAGGGCAACACCGTGTCAACCAGACATCTCGGGCATCTCCACACCTGCTTTTTGCCGCCTAGCTTACCCCGTTTAGCCACCAATTTTCCCTCAAGTTCTACAATATCCATGGCAAAATCAATAGTAGGCGCATTACTAACAGCAGTACCAACGCCGAAGGCGTCTGCCCCAGCTTCGCTTAAAATCTTAACTTTTTCTTCGTTGAGACCTCCGGAAACGAAAATTTTGACGTGTTGATAGCCTCTCACATCGAGTTCCCATCGAACCTCTCGAATAAGTTCAAGGAAATCTCCCTTCCTTGACCCCGGTGTATCAAGACGCACCCCATATAGCCGGTCTTTCAAGGTCTCCGCGGCTAGTATCGCCTCGGTTTTCTCATCAAAATAAGTGTCTATGAGAGCTACTCTTGGAACATCTGGCGGCATAACTTCATCAAACGCTTTCCAAGCCTTCGCTTGATCGCCAAACGCTATGATGAGAGCATGAGGCATAGTTCCCATAGGCTTAACACCCACCGCTTTAGCTCCTGAGAGACTGGAAAGACCATCTAACCCGCCTATGTATGCAGCGCGATCCAGCATTGGAGAAAGGGCGGGATGCATGCGACGAATTCCAAAGGCCATAACGATTTTTTTTCCCGCCGCCTTCTTCACTCTTGCGGCTCGTGTTGCTACTCCAGATGCTTGGCAGATTAACCCTAGCATTGGGGTTTCAAGGGTGCAAAACTCTCCGTAGGGGCCTTCAATGAACATGACGGGTTCTCGAATTCCACGATTATCTGAGTGATAGAAGATTGTTCCTTCGGGCATGGCATAAATGTTAACGGGGCATCCTTCAAATAAGCGGGCTACTTCTTCAATGCCACAGAGGACTCCCCAAGGCCATTTATGAGGGAGCCCGCCAGCTGTTACTTCAGCCACGGCATTTAGTTTATCCATTTTTTTGGCTTTAAGAATTTGTTTGGTTCTGACGAAATAAACATCTGTGGTTTCGCCTTTTTTTATTTCTTCGTCGCTTGCACAGTGGAAAATGCGCATGGTTTTTCACCTTTTTTAAATCAATTTCTTTTTCGTCGGCTCATTCATTAATATCTCAGATTTGGGTTTGGCTTTTAAAAAATGTTCTTTTTATCTAGAGGATATCCATAGCAACGCTTGTACGAGTCCAACTTCAAGAACTGCGGCAATGAAGAAAATTGAGTAGATGAATGCGAGGTCTTTCAAGGTCATGTTTTTCTTTAAAGTTTTTTGGATGCACTGGAATATGCCATATCCTTCGATGACGCCGTTGGGTGCACTAATTAGAATGACTGGAGCTAGGGTGTTTATGATAACTTGTCCATGTAGGAGGGTGCTGGCTCTGAAAATGCTGATTAAAAGAATCATTATGGTGAATATGAAAGCGAATAGTCGAGGGTTTTGAAGCACTAAATACTCGTATTTTCGTTTAGGTGAGAACGTTAGGACAAAATCCACATAAAAGCTCATGCCAACCAGGATGAGTGAAATCGCTAGAACGTTGTGGATAAACACCACCATAACGGCTACTGGAGGGTTGAAGAATATGCCTTTTACATAACGGAAGAAGAATACGTTCTCCACGTATGCTAGTGCTAAGCAAGCTAAAAAGACTAAACCTAGCACTGTTGTCCTCTTTTTCGCATCCACAACTTTGCCCTTCTCTCTTCTCAAATGAAGCTGGCTTAAAGAATTAGAAATAGTGAGAACGATCCAAGAAGTGTGATTGAAATTTTTAGGAGGGTTCTTAAGATAATTGTGATAACTACTGAGACAATCACTGCCATTATTCCAACAGCGATAGCTCCCAACCAGCCTGTTTCATAGTAATGCCTAATCAAGAGCAACCAAACGATTAGGGAAAGAATTGCGCCAACTAGTAATCCGAAGAAATATAGACAAACATTCATTACAATTGTTCCTAGAAGGGAAATCACAAAGGCATCGCTGAATAACGCTCTTTTTCCTCCAACTACTATACGCCCAGCAATGTAGAAGATGAGAGATAAGACAATTAAGCCTACGATGAAGGTGAATAGTGGTCCTATAA
Organism: Candidatus Bathyarchaeota archaeon; assembly: GCA_003662715.1. The sequence goes on from QMYO01000048.1 coordinate 4,475, forward strand.
GTGTTTCAGTTCCAATTTGTGCAGCCAAATTTGTGATGAAAGTAGCCAGCATAAGCAACCCCGCCATCATTTAGATTATTGCTTATCTTATTCCGCGAGTTTGCCATAAAAGCGTTTAGCTTAGTAGTACCAGAACTGAACCTTTATTCCATTGCTTCTCGCTTTATTTCAAACAGAACCGTTCCGCCGAGAGTATGAGGAGGACCAGGATCAAGACACTGAACATATCCGACGTCACCGTCCTCCACTGCGAGACCCAGTTCCTTAAAGCCGATGCCGTGGCTCAAAGCGACTATCATAGATAACATGGACCCAAGTGCATGGACGCAGAGAGCATCCGTTTTTTCTGGAATGATTTTAGGTGATTCAATGAGAATTTTGTCTCCAACCTTGAAAACGGGACATGTGCCTTGAATTTTCTTCACGGTTACGATAAGGCGGTAAAGCTTGTTCATAGCAAAACCCTCTCCGTGAGTAGGGACAATTCTGTCAAATAAACCCTTATGCTAGTTTGCCATATCATATCTTTATGCCTTTTCTATTCCAGCTCTGTCTATCGGGATAGATAGGAGAAAAATAAAAAAGACACCGAGTGAGAGAGATAGAACTTTGACGATTAAAGGGAGACCATGAATTTATGCAACATCAATCACCCGCCATAATTGAGGTGGGTAGAACAAAGTTCGGTGAACATTACGAAAAGGACCATGAAAAACTGGTGGAAGAATCTTGGCTGAAAGCCTCAGAAGCAGCTGGCATAGAGCGTAAAGACCTTGATGCCGGCTACTTTTCAGATTATTTTCTTCAAATCACTTCCAAGGTTGGAATTGAAGAAGGCTTCCTATCTGAACTATCAGAACTCCACATTCCCATGGAAAAAATGAGGTCATTTAGCTCGGCTCTTTTAAATGCTTGCCACGCCGTGCAGTCTGGGAAATATAATTTGGTCCTAGTGGGTGGAGTGGAAAAAATGACGGACCGCTGGGACAAAATCAGAGATGACCTAATGCTCCTAGAAGACCCGTGGAGCTACTATGCTGGATGCACGCCTGAAGCAAATCATGAGCTCATGCTTAGAGAGTACATAAAGAAATACAAGATTTCTGGAGAAACTTTTGAAAAATTCAACACTGCCCTAGCGCAGATTGCTGTAAAGAATCACCACAACGCAACGAAGAATGGATACGCTCAGTTCCAAAGAGAAATCGATGTAGATATGGTTTTAAAAGCAAGAGCAAAGGTACATAAGCCCTTGGGACTCTATGATTTTGCACCAATCTCAGACGGAGCAACAGCCCTAATCTTAGCGAGCTCAGAAGTCGCTAAAACATACACGGACACACCCATATACGTTGCGGGTTCTGCTTCAGCCACTGATTACATCACTTTTCCCTCACGTAACGAAAGAACAGGATTTATAGCAAGCAAGATAGCGATGGAAAATGCGCTTAAAAAAGCAGGTATAAGCATACGAGACATCCAAATAGCCGAGCTTTATGACCAATCCACGCTGCTGGAAATGGTGTCGCTAGAAGACTTAGGGTTTTCAAAAAGAGGAAACGCTTGGCTAGACATTTACAACAGCTGCAAAGACTACAAGGGATTTTATGAAATTAATGGGCAAAAACTTTTTGTAAACACAAACGGTGGACTTAAGGCTGATGGAAACCCACTTGGCGCCACTGGTGGAGCTCAAATTTTTGAGATTGTTAAGCAACTAAGAGGTGAAGCAGGCGAAAGACAGGTAAAGGCAGATGGAGACTTGCGGTTTGGATGCACCTTAGAGCTGGAAGGATTCGGAACCAAGGCGTATATCCATATTCTAAGGAGAGATTAACATGAGCAGCGAACCGATTGAAAGAAGAGTATCCTACATAGGGGATAGACTCAGAGGAAGCCTATGCGGCAACTGTGGAAAGGAATACTTCAGAGCCAGAGACTACTGCGGAACCTGTGGAAGAAAAAGCTTTGGCAAAATGAAAAACATAGACTTCTTCTATGAGAAAGGTGTGTTGGAAGTATGCACTTTCATCAAGGAACCAACAAACAAGTTCACGAAATTAGGACCATACATCTATGGTATCGTTTCTTTTCATAATGGAAAGGTGAGAGTTCCTGGCAGACTAACGGACAGCATCTTAAAAGAGGATGAGATTGACCTATCCAGCTTCGAAGATAGAGAGGTTGTTCCAAGATTTAGAAGACGATACGCTGTGCAACAAAGCGACATAATTCCAACAATCTCCTTAGCCTTTACCTTCGCCGATGAGTATTATCCACATCAGAAACATGAGATAGTTAAACCGAAAAAAGAGTACAAAACGCCGGGAATCGTCGGATATGGAACGTATGTCCCGAAATTCCGAATTAAAGAAGAGACAATAGAAAGGTCTGTGCCTTTCATAGATGAAGACGCCATCACCACCGCTGTTGAAGCTGGAAAAATGGCGCTAATCCACTCTGGAATAGACCAGTCACTAGTCGGCAAAGTGTACGTAGGCTCAGAATCTAACCCATACGCGGTTAAACCAATAGCTGCCAAAGTAGCTCAAGTGTTAAAGCTGGGCAAAGAAGAACACAGAGATGGTGTGCAGAGCGTAGACGCCATTGACACAGAGTTCGCATGTAAAGCCGCCACCAGCATGTTCAAGGATGCAGCAGCACTTACATATTATCCAAGCGCTCACATACCCTATGCCATGGTGATAGGCACAGACAATTCTCAAGCTGCTCCTAGAGATGAGCTTGGAGGGGAACTAGACTTCTTCGTGGGATGCGGTGCTTCTGCCTTCATTTTTGGTATGTATGATGTCATCGCTGAACTTGAAGGCGGGTACTCTTGCACTTCAGATACACCAGACTTTTGGAGAAGAGAACTTGAGCCTTACCCGAGACATGGAGGTCGATTCACTGGTGAACCTGCTTACTTTAAACATGTAGTGAAGGCGGCTAAAGGGCTCATGGAGAAACTGAAACTTCAAGTCAGCGACGTCAACTATTTCGTTTCTCATCAACCAAACATCAGATTCCCTGTCAAAGCGGCTAAGGCACTAGGATTCAAAGAGGAACAGTACATGCCTGGTTTGAAAGTAGCTGATTTCGGCAATATCTATTCCGGTTCATCGCCCATGGGTTTGGCGGCTGTTCTAGACAAAGCTAAACCAGATGAGAGAATTGTCATAGTTAGTTATGGTTCAGGAGCTGGAAGTGATGCTTATTCTCTAGTGACAACGAGCCAGATAAAGGAGAAAAGGCGGCGGCAGAAATTCACTGTTCAGTATCAAGCTGAAAATGAACATATAGAATATGTTGATTACACTACATATAGAAGGTTCAAGCGTGGATTTTAGAAGTTTACACCAGTTTTTATGCTGGTTTTCCTCTTTTTCTCTCTGAATATTGAATATTTACGGTGTTTTCATAAGCCTTATCATCAGTCTCTAACCTTAGTAATTAGAGGATAGCACGACATTAGGTGAACATGAAATGGATGACGCTTTACTCTCAATTATTTTGCAGTTGGGGATAGGTGTGATAGGAGGATTTTTCATAGGATACATAATTAGGAAAATCCAACTAAACACCAACAAACACCGAGAATAATAAAGAAATTGAATGCTTTTTTCTGTGTAGACTATTCTAGAAAACGTTAAATACATGCAACAAGTTTTAAAAGAAAGCCAAAACATCAATTGAGCTAGGAAGGGAATAAAATGTTTGAATTCAAAAGCAAACAACAAACCTTTAACATAGGCGGAGTTAAAGTAGGCGGACTCCCCGGACAAAACCCAACAGTTCTAATAGGAACCATCTTTTATCACGGACATAAAGCCATCCTCGACAAAAAAACCGGAGAATTCGACCGCAAACTAGTAGAAGAGGAAATCAATCTACAAGAAGAATTTTCTGATAAAACAGGAAACCCAGGAATATTTGACGTAGTTGGAGCCACACCGGAACTCATGAGAAAATATGTTGAGTTCACAGCAAGCGTCACAGACGCGCCTATCATGATAGATGGAACAACCGCTGAAGCAAAAATAGCGGGGTTAGAGTACGCTAAGGAAGTCGGGTTAATAGACCGATTAATCTACAACTCGTTAATACCCGAGTATAAACAGGAAGAAATTGATAAAATAAAAGAAGTTGGATTAAAAAGCGCATTACTCCTCGCTTACAACCCCAAAGAATTCACCACAGCAGGACGAGTTAAAGCTATTAAACAGCTTTTAGAGGTAGCTAAGGAAGCAGGTATCGAAAAGCCTTTACTCGACACATGCGTCCTTGACATTCCAGGCCTTGGAATGGCATCTCGCGCCGCTTTTGAACTAAAGAATGAATTCGGGTTGCCAGTTGGTAATGGAGCCCACAATGCAGTTAGTTTGTGGAAAGGCTTGAAATCAAAGATGGGTGTGCAAGCGGTAAAGCCCGCCGTCGCAGCTGCATGTGTTGTCGCTGTAGCAACGGGAGCAGACTTTGTCCTATATGGTCCAGTGAAGGATGCGCAGTATGTTTTTCCTGTTATAGCAATGACAAACGCTGCTTATGGTTATCTTCTCTTCGAAAAGAAGATTTCCCTTGACCGAAGCCATCCGCTTTACAGAATAGCGTGATTTGCTCCTCTTTTTTATTTTTTAAACTTTAGATGCTTTCTAACTGAGGGCAACCTATCTAAATCTTTATGCGGAAAA
>QMYO01000049.1 GCA_003662715.1 Candidatus Bathyarchaeota archaeon
GGTTCTAAAGTGGAAACGGCGTAGGTAGCACACCCCGTTTTACAAAAACCGCAACGGCTGCGGTTGCAAAGGGTTATATCATTTAAGAATTTGTCAATAGAAGAAACATTTTTCATAGACCCATCCTCCCGGGATTCATTATGTTATTTGGATCAAGAGCTTTTTTGATTGCACGCATAACCTCTAGAGCTGAACCGTGTTCTTCATGCATTAGATGGGCGTATCTTATGCCGATGCCAATACAATAGGAAAGTGTCCCACCTAACTCTAGAGCTTTTCTAGCAGCTTCATCCCTAGCCTTTATGTACTTTTCAACGTCTTGGGGAGACTTTTCATTAAAAATAAAGTCTATGCTTACATTCTGAGGCAACATCCAAGAACTTATGCCAAGCGACTTAATTTTATGCTTTTTAGCCCAGTTTTTCAGATAATTGTAGAAGTCTATAGAGCTATTTACCGGAACCGCCGTATCAATGTTGTCATAGGTTCCTTCCAGATTCATTATAGAGTACATATCATGTCGCGATAACCAAAAATTTTGAGCTGCCTTTTCACCAAGGTCTATTCCACCGTTTTCTTCAAGTACAGGAATTGTACGTGCCACTTCCGCTTCGACTTCTTCTCTTAAACCTTCATAACCAAGAATTAACCCGGCTTTTGGTATTTTTCCTGCGTTTTCACTAACAAATTCTTTAACACCTTCTTCATCTACAACAAGAATAGTTGCTGGAGACAAACCTGTTTTTAGGACTTGAATAAGCGAACGTTGAGCTGTTTCGAAATCATTGAAGGCATAAAATAATATTGTCCTCTTCTCTGGTAAAGGCTTTATTTGAAGAGTTGCCTCCGTTATTATTCCGAGAGTACCTTCAGACCCTATGAACAAACTTTTAACATTGAAACCTGTAGAAGATTTTGGCATATTCCGTGTTTCTATGATTGAACCTGTTGGCAAAACTACTCGAAGGCCTAAACTAATGTGTTCCATATCACCATATTTACCTGCTCTCCATCCTAAAGCGTTAGTAGCAATACTTCCACCAACAGTTGCGGATGGAAAACTTCCAGGGTCATGGCCGACAGTAAACCTTTTTTCATTTAATTTTTCTTCCAATGTTTGGATGACTACGCCAGCTTGAACTTTAACCCACATGTCATCCGTGTTTATTTCAATTATTTTTTTCATTCTTGTCAAGTCAAGAGTTATACCACCATCAATTGATGTTGCTGAGCCGGAGAAGCTTGTTCCCCCACCACGAGGAACTATTGGTATACGATACTTGTTTGCTATTTCTACTATTTTTTGAACTTCCTTGGTACTTATTGGCCGAACTACCGCGATAGGTATAGGAAAATCTTTAGGAAAAACCAGCGGAGGGTACCGATCACGCGCATAGCACAGCAAGTCATCTTTCTCAGTTAAAACATTTTCTCTTCCAACAATTTCGGCTAATTCGCTGATAATTTCTTTATGAGGATTCATAATGTTGCTCACATTTATGAAAATTCTTTTTTCAGCGTTACGTAGATCCGTATTCCTCTCTTGCACAATTCTTCAAAGAATAGTTTTGGTTCGACGCATTTCTCAGGTGGAAGAACTCCTTTCTGCTGAATTTCACCTTTTGCTATCATCTGAGCAACAATTGAACCAGGAATTCCAACATTGTATTGAGAACAGCTTACACCCCAATCCTTTCTAGGAGGATATATCGCTTCTAATATGTAGGTTGCTTTCTTACCCTTCATTTTACCATTTACTATAACTTTGCTTATTTCCCAGTCATTTGGAATAACATTCTCTGGAAAACCCAGCAAGCCACTTGCCTGTAAAACAGAATTAACAAACTCGCGGGGAGCAATCTCCATATTTCTGAATTTTATAGGCTTATTGCTGGCAAGATTCATGTCCACCAAAAGTTTGTAATTTATAAATCCTGGTCCACCTTCCATCCAGTCCACATTTTTTACACCCTTATCCTTAAAAGAGGTCGGCAGAGTTAAAACCTCAGAGTGGAGAGTAACGTAAACTTCTTGGATGCCAACTGGGTCTGGGAACAAAACTTTTTCTTTCCGCGAAAGCGGTGGAATTTCTTTGTATTCACCGTTTTCAAAAACTACAGCAGGGAGCGTTAATTCATCCATAAGTGTTGAGAACGACCATGTTACAAAAAAGGGTGGAGCACCCTCAGTGAGATCAACCCATCCGTCTCGAATATGTATTGAATCCACGAAGTCCATGTTGTCCACAGCGTATCTAGCCATCACGTTTGTTATCCCAGGTTCAGCACCCATGCCTGCAATAGCTATCAAACCAGCTTGTTTAAAGTCCTTATCCAATTCCAGCTGCTTTTTAGTTACGTGAAAGAGACCACCAAAGTCCACATAGTTTGTTTTAGTTTCCAAGCACGCCTTCATCACATTGAGATTATGATAATATTGGACAGCATTAATAACAACATCAACGTCTTTTAAAGCTCGTAAAAGATCATCGTACTTAGCTGCATCTACTTTTTCGATGGATATTTTTTTGCTTTTAATTTTCTGTGCAAGATTATTCGCTTTATCAGGATTTCTACCGCCGATAATCACTTCAGAAGCATTTGATGTTTCTATGAGATCTCTTACAGCACAGCATCCAGTTAAGCCGTATCCTCCCAAAACCATTATTCTCATTTTGTACTAACCACTCTTTGGCTTACCAATACGCAACAGAATTGTCTTTATATTAGTAAAAGCCTCTATTGTCCACTTTCCAGCCACTGCTCCAACCCCGCTTCGCTTTACACCAACCCACGGATGATGATAGTCCCAAAGGAGAACGCTTCCATTGACCACAACTTGTCCAGCCTTTAATTTCTCAGCAAAATAGAAGGATCTGTTTAAGTCTTTAGTATGTACAGCCATGCTCAATCCATATGGGGTGTCATTAGCTATTTCAATTGCTTCATCTATTGAATTAAAGGTTAGAATAGGTGCAACAGGCCCAAAGGTCTCTTCCTTATTTATAAGCATATCCGGTGTAACTTTATCTACAATTGTTGGCTCGAAGTAAAGATTCGTTGGAAAGCCTTCAGCTCTTTTTCCACCATGCAAAATCTCGGCACCTTTATTAACAGCATCAGCAATATGCGTTTCAACTTTTTTGACAACAGGCTCATTGTTCATTGGTCCCAAGTCTGTATCCTCTTTTAAAGGGTCACCTAGTTTTATTTTTCCGGTTTTTTCAACGAGCACTCTAACGATTTCGTCATGAACCTTTTCATGAACAAGTATCCGCTCGTTGGCGCAGCAAACTTGGCCTGCATTATTGTAACACCCAAAAACTATGTCGTCAACAGCTTTTTCGAGGTTTGCATCATCCATAACTATTAATGGACCATTTCCTCCGAGTTCCAAAGTTATTTTTTTAACCCCAGCTGCCCTTGCAACGCTTTCTCCAGTGGTGACTTCTCCCACAAGAAGAAGACCGTCAACATTTTTATTTTCAGCAATTTCTGTGCCCACAACTGGACCTGGGCCAGTAACAAGGTTTACAACTCCTTTTGGGACACCAGCTTTTTCCATACATTCAACGAACCTTACAGCGCTTATTGGAGTGTAACTTGCTGGTTTAAATACCACAGAATTTCCGCATAAAACCGCTTGTGCAACAAACTCTGCAGGCATCAGCCAAGGATAATTCCAAGGAGTAATTATTCCCACAACTCCTATTGGTTCGCGTGTTACTAAATATAGCATATCAGGATTTGCATATCCTCGCAAAATTGGGGTTTCCAACCTTTTGAGATCTTCGGCTTGCCATGTTAAATTTGGCTCCACATCTTCAATTTCAATTCTTGATTCACGAATTGGTTTACCTTGTTCAAGAGAAAGTTCTCTCGCATAACGTTCAATGTTAGGCTTCACTATTTCAGCTATTTTGTACATGAGTTTAACTCTTTCAGAAATTGTCAAACTAGAGATTTTCTCTTGAGCGTTTTTTGCGGCGTCTATAGCTTTTTTTACATCTTCACGGTTTGCTTTAGGAAGAACTGCCAACACTTCTCCAGTAGCTGGGCTTTTTACTTCGAATGTTTCTCCACTTTCTGCGTCGACCCATTCACCATCTATAAACATTTTAAGTCTTTCAACCATTTTTAGTTCCTCCATTTGTTACACAATTTTATTTACAAAAGGTTCCATATATAAAGGTTATTATTTAAATATTTTCTAATGATAACAGATACTGTTTAGACATTTCATTTATATTTACAAAAAATTTAAATGAAATTTAAGTTCTCTTTTATCACTTTCGCAATGATTTGGGTGTTTGTTCTTTCGATTTCAGGCATATTCATAATTTCTTCTAATTTTCTAAGATAGTCTTCTCTATTGCTTGATCTTGTCAGAATAATAAAGTCGTTTTCTCCAAATAAGAAAAAAACACAAAAGACACCCGGTATTTTTGATAATTTTTGCCCAATCTTTTCGTGATATCCTGGCCCATATTTTGCTCGAATAAAAGTTATTGTGAGGTAGTCTTGACCCAGCTTCGCAAAATCAACCTTCGCATGATATCCTTTAATAATTCCTTCTTCTTCTAAACGTTTAATCCGATAATATACAGTTGATTTAGGAATTCCTAATTTTTTAGCTATCACCTTTATGGATATTCTACAATTCTCTTGCAATATTTTGATGATTTCTAAATCTAGATTATTGACTCGTATAACAGATGAGGTGCGCATGTGATGTCCTCAGTATATTGATAACCAAACACTTTTTAATTCTTTGGTTTTTATTAATTTTTTTATAGTCTAGCTTGTGCTGGTTGTGATTCACATTGAGAGTCTCTAGGTTGTTTTATTGTTATTAATGTATTATTTTTTAAAGAAAATTGGAAAAAGTTTAAAAATGGCACAATAAATTTAAATAATGGGTGTTCCTAAATGGAAAAAGATGAAAAGATTATAGAAAAAGCCAACAAATATTTGATCACATCAATGGTGGATAAAATACAACCTGTAGTCATAGCCAAGGCAGAAGGAGCGAAAATTATAGACGGCTCAGGGAAAGAATACATAGATTTTTTTGCTGGAATTTCTGTTGTAAACGCTGGCCATTGCCACCCAGAAATAGTTAATGCTGCAGTTAACCAAGCCAAAAAGTTAGTACACGCATGCAGTTACGTATACTATGTTAGGCCAACAATAGAACTCGCCGAAAAGCTAGCGAAAATAACTCCACCCTCTTTAGAAAAAACTTTTTTTGGCAATAGCGGAGCTGAAGCTGTAGAATGCGCTATTAAACTTGCCAGAAAATTTACAAAAAAATATGAGTTAATTGCCTTAATGTGTTCATTTCACGGCCGAACTCTCGGTTCCTTAAGTATAACCGGACAAGCAAGTCGCAGGAAATATGATATGGGCCCTTATCTTTCAGGGGTTGCCTTTGTATATCCGCCTTACTGTTATAGGTGCTCATTCGGTAAGACTTATCCGGATTGCGATTTACTTTGCGCGAGATCAGTTCGCGACGTCATAGATTACTCCACAAGTAAAGGGGTTGCAGCCTTTATAGCTGAGCCTGTTATGGGTGAGGGTGGAATAATACCCCCGCCACCTGAATACTTCAAAATAGTGAAGGAGACGCTGGATGAGTATGGGATACTTTTTATAGTTGACGAAGTCCAAACTGGTTTTGGGAGAACAGGAAAGCTTTTCGCAATCGAACATTACAGCGTTGAACCTGACATTATGACCTTAGCGAAGGGGATCGCAGACGGTTTCCCCATAGGCGCATGCGTATGTAGAGAGGACATAGGTAACGCCTTTGAACCCGGGGATCACCTATCAACCTTTGGTGGGAACCCAATCTCTGCAGCAGCGGCGCTCGCAAATATAAAAGTAATGTTAAGGGACAAACTCCCAGAGCAAGCAACAGAAAAAGGAGAATATTTAATGAAAAGGTTAAACGAAATGAAAGAAAAATACCCAATTATCGGAGACGTCAGAGGAAAAGGCTTGATGATAGGTATAGAACTAGTAAAGGATAGGGCAAAGAAAGTCCCCGCTGTAGATGAAACACGGAAAATAAGAGATGTTTGCAGAGAAAAGGGTTTACTAATAGGCTCGGGCGGAGTTAAAGGATGTGTTCTTAGACTTCAACCGCCATTAGTCATTGAAAAAGTGCAAATGGATAAGGCATTAAACATTTTGGAGACTGCAATAAAAGAAGTATAACCTCAAAAATGGAGGCAAAGTGATGGTGATTCTGGAAGAACCCATAAAAGAAGTTTTAACAGTTAAAAACTACATTGGCGGCGAATGGGTTGAATCTAAAGGAGAACTAATAGACGTCGTGAATCCAGCTACATGCAAAACTATTGCTAAGGTTCCAATATCTACCAAAGATGAGCTAGATTCCGCTGTAAAAGCTGCCCAAAAAGCTTTCCCAGAATGGAGGAAGACCCCTCCTCTTGCAAGGGTGAGATGCCTCTTCAGACTTAAAGAGCTAATGGAAGAACGTTTTGAAGAGCTTAGTAGAATTCAGACAATGGAGCATGGAAAAACCATAGATGAATCAAGAGGTGAAACGCGACGCGGAATCGAAAATGTCGAAGTTGCAACTGGAATAGCCTCTCTAATGATGGGATATAACCTCGAGGACATCGCGTTTGGCATAGACGAGTATGTTATTCGGCAACCATTAGGAGTTTTCGGAATAATAGGTCCCTTCAACTTTCCTTTCATGGTGCCACTCTGGTTCGCACCTTATGCGGTGGCAACTGGCAACTGCATAATAATAAAACCATCAAGCGAAGATCCCATAAGTCAAATGAAAATAGCTGAGATGGCTGAAGAGGTCGGCTTCCCACCAGGCGTGTGGAATGTTGTCAATGGTGGAAGAACTGTAGTATCTGCCATGCTTGATCATCCAGACATTGTTGGTATATGTTTTGTGGGATCCACTCCTGTGGCAAGAGATGTTGTCTACAAGAAATGCGGTGAAACTGGTAAGAGAGTCATTGCTCAAGGTGGCGCTAAGAACTTCTTACTGGTGATGCCAGACGCTGACTTGGAAAGGACCATTGCTGCTTGTATGACATCCTTCTACGGCAACACGGGACAAAGGTGCCTATCGGGCGCCAACCTAGTCATCGTTGGTGAAGGTCTTAGCGAGCATGAATACAATGAATTCTACAAGAAAGTTGTTAACGCGTTCGTCGACACAGCATCAAAAATTAGGGTGGGATACGGGCTTGATGAAACAGTTCAGATGGGGCCTCTTCGAGACAAAGAGAAAAAGGAAAGAGTTACACGGTTTATAGAGACAGGCATAAAAGAAGGTGCAAAACTGACATTAGACGGTAGAAAAGTAAAGCTTGTAGGAGAATGGCCCCAAGACTGCTTCCTTAATCCAACAGTTTTTGAGGATGTTACTCCGAACATGACAATTGGCAGAGAAGAGATTTTCGGTCCGGTGGCAAGCATTATGAGAGCTAGAAGCTTTGACGAAGCAATAGAAATGATTCACGGCAATCCCTATGGCAATGCTGCTTCTATATTTACTTCCAGCGGAAAATGGGCACGAGAATTCCGGTACAGGGTTCAATGTGGAAACATAGGCGTAAATATAGGAATAGCTGCTCCCATGGCTTTCTTCCCATTCAGCGGGATGAAACAGTCCTTCTACGGAATATTGCACGGCCAAGGTCGAGAAGCAATCCGTTTCTTCACGGAAAGCAAGGTTGTCATTGAAAGGTGGTTCTAGTGCTACTAAACACAGCCTCAGCTGTTATCAGCTTCCTCACCAAATTAGAAGAGGAAACCGCAAAATTCTACGCTGATTTAGCTCAGAAATATCCCGAAGGAAAAGAAACGTTCACATTTTTCTCCAAGGACAACCAAAAAAACAAAACTATGCTGGAGAGAGCATATTACGGAGTTATCACCGATGCCCTCGAAGCTTGCTTCTCTTTTAAAGAAGGGTTAAATCCTGAAGCTTACAAAGTCAGAACCGAAATAACTGAGGAAACTGGTTATCTTGACGCTTTAAAGATAGCCTTAAAAACGGAAGAAAACATCTATAAAGCATACACAGATGCTGCATCCTTTTCAGAAGCCCTTATGGCTGATGTTCCACAAACCCTCAGAAAAATAGCAAAGAAAAGAGATGAGCGCATAACTAAATTAAAGCACCTCATAAAAGGATAATGCTTAAAATAGTGAGAGCTTAGAAAAATCTGCGATGAGAACAGCGTCTTGCTAATAGCCGACGAGATGCAGAGTGAGATGAAAAGAACTGGCAAAATGTTTGCAGTTGAACATTATGATGTTGTTCCCGACATGATCGCAATGGCCAAGTCACTGGGGGAGGCTTCCAATAGGAGCTGCAATTGGAAGAGGAGACATCATGGATTAGGTGTTGAAATTGCATGGTTACGCTGGCAAAGTTTTAAGGGTGTATTTAACCGAAGGGAAAGTGACTGTTGAGGTTTTAAGAGAAGAACTGGTATTGCATTATATCGGAGGTAAAGGATTTGGGGCGAAAATCCTTTTTGAGGAGCTTAAGCCTAGGATAGACCCCTACGACCCCTCAAACTTGTTGGTTTTTGCGGCGGGTCCGGTGAACGGGCTGGCTTTGTCTGGGGCTTCGAGGCTTTGCACTGTTTTCAAATCCCCTTTAACAGGTATCTGGGGTGAATCCCAGTGCGGCGGCCATTTCGCTCCACAATTAAAGTATGCCGGATACGACATGATGATAATCTATGGAAGATCAGAAAAACCAGTCTATATAACGGTAGAGGATGAGGATGTAAGTATAAACGATGCCTCCCACCTTTGGGGTGAAGACACTTTTGAAACAGAAAACGCCATAAAGAGGGATCATGGCAAAGGGTTTCAAGTGCTTTCCATAGGACAAGCAGGGGAGAATCTCGTTAGATATGCATGTATAACCCATGATAGGGGGAGGCAGTTTGGAAGGTGTGGAGCCGGTGCAGTTATGGGCTCCAAGAAGCTTAAGGCAATCGCAGTTAAAGGCAGCGGAACAATTGAAGCGGCAAGGCAGGAAGACCTCAACAACTTCAGAAAGGAGTTAAATGAAAAAATTAGTCAGCGTTTAAAATCCCTAACAGAGTATGGGAC
>QMYO01000050.1 GCA_003662715.1 Candidatus Bathyarchaeota archaeon
AGCTCTCTTATAGTCCCGTGTTTCTGGCAATGGCACTAAGTGTTTTCCATCGCAGAACGCTTGGAAGCTGGATTCTTCGCCGTCAATTTTTTCTTCCACTATCACTGCTCCATATTCATAGTTGGATAGAAAATGTTCTAGCAACTGCTCTCGACTATTGAAGTGGTCGCCCCAGACGCCGACGCCTTTTCCCGCTGCAGGACGGTCAGGTTTTATGGCGACTTTATTGTTGAGTTCGTCTAGCCACACGTTGAGGTTTCTCTTCAGTTTACTTAGGGTGCTGTAGTCTTTTGGGTCAAAAACTCTAAAACTTGGATTTGCCTCTGGCACAACCCTCTGAAATAAGCGTCTTTGTACAACTTTGCTTCCCTCGATAGCGTATTTTCTGGTTGGGCATATCATGGGTATCTCTGTTTCTCTTTCAATGGCATCTCTGACACCGTTGATTATGGGTTTTTCTGGACCAACTATTCCAAAATCAATCATTTTTTCATGTTTCTTGGCGAACTTACAAATCTTTTCCACGTCAAGGTCTGGGATAACGACGTGTTTCTTCGCCTTTTTTACGTTGTAGGGATTCCTCTGCTTGTCTACAACATAGATGTCGGCGGCGTAATTTTGGCTGCGGCTGAAAGAGTCCACCATGGCGACTCCTCTTGAACCATAGCAGACAACCAAAACGCCCACTCGGTCCATGTGTAAACACCATTAAAACGTAGGTCTAAGCCATAACCTCATATATTCTTCCCGTTTCTTTAAATCCCCTTTCAAATTTTTCCTTCATCTCATCCGCCAGTTTTTGAGCCAATGGAGTAGGATACTTTCCGGTGACGCATCCTAAACATAATTCATCTTTCTTCATGCCAGTGGCTCTAACCAAACCATCGATTGACTGATAGTTAACGGTGTCTGCGCCTATTCTCTCAGCTATTTCTTCAGGACCATATCTGGACCCTATCAACTCGTTGTAGGTTGCCATGTCAATCCCATAAAAGCAGGGACTGATTATTCTTGGAAACGTAACAAAAACGTGAACCTTCTTTGCTCCTTTTTTACGCAGTTTCTCTATAATCACCTTTGTGGTGTCGCCTCTTACGATGCTGTCTTCAACCACTGCAATGGTTTTTCCACTAATCTTGCGGTCAAGGATGTTGATTTTTCTGTCAATTGTTGTGAATCGTTCCCGTGACAACAGAATGAACGCCCGTTCAGTCACGTATCTATGTCTTCTTGAAGCTCTCTCCCACCTTACCCCAGTTTCTTCATGAAGCCCGTATGCAGCGTCATTACCCGTTTCAGGAATTGACATGATTATGTCTGCTTTTTTTGCGATTTCAGAATACTCCCTTCCAAGGTTTCTTCCAAAATCTTCTCTCACTTCATAAACATGTTTATTTCCAAGCGTAGAGTCTGGTCTAGAAAAATACGCAAATTCAAAGCAGCAAAGCGCTTTTCTCTCGCCTCTAACAAGCTGATTTCGCACAAAACCATCCTTTGATATGATTACGAGTTCTCCAGGTTTTATTTCGAAACAATGTTCAAAACCATTAATGTCTAAACCAACAGTTTCCGAGGATACCGCATATGTTTCACGGTCTTCGCTACGTCCGCAGCAGAGCGGTCTTATCCCATGAGGGTCTTTGAAGGCGAAGAGTTCCCCGTTTTGAGTTACTCCTGCTATGGAAAAAGCGCCCTCTATTTCTTCCATACATGTTCTAACCGACGAAGCCAAATCATCGGTTTCCATCAGCTCCATGAGGAGTTTTCTACAAATCACTTCGGCATCACATTCACAAGAAAAACCTGGAAATCGTTTCTCAAGTTCCCTTTTTAATCCAAAATTGTTAACAATGTTGCCATTAAATGATATCCCCACTCCCATTTTTTCTGACTGCGCTAATATGGGTTGAGCACCCTTTATCAACGAGGACTCATCGGTTCCACCCGAAGTTGTGTATCGTATGTTTCCGATGCCAACATAACCAGGCAACAGGTTAAGCCATTCCTGGATTTTCTCTTTCTTTATCTTCGGAACCAAGTCTAAGTCCTTATGTACATGGAATTTTTCGTGAAACGTGAGGAAGCCATGCGACTGGTGACCGCGGTGGTTCTGTGCTCTTAATCCCCAGTAAATGTATGGGAACACTGGTTTGTGTTCGAAATCTTGAGCTCCGAAGACGCCGCATGCTTCTTTTAAGGGCTTTAACATAAATGGTAATATATAGACCACATTATTTATGGGTTTTTGACAAAAACATGCATGTTTTTTGGATATCTTGTTAACGGAAATGCGTATTCGCACTATCTAAGCATCCTTCAAAAATGACCAACAGACGGCTATGAATGGAAACAAAAGCACTTTTCTAAAATTTAGTATAAACAATCGCAAGCCTAAATGATAAGATAAAGCAAAATTTAAGTGAGCCTTAGAGAGCAAACTAAATGATGAAATATTAAGAACAGCTCAGCGCCTAGGTGACCGAGTCCGGCAAGGTGACCGCCTGCAGAGCGGTTTCATAGGGGTTCAAATCCCCTCCTAGGCTCCAAGAGGTGCCAATTTGGTCTTAAGAATCTACAATACTTTAACCAGAAAAAGAGAGGTTTTCAAACCGATACATGGAAACAGAGTGAACATGTTCGTGTGCGGACCAACAACCTACGACCTCTCCCACCTAGGACACGCAAGAACCTACATAGCCTACGACATCATCGCACGTTACCTCCGATACAAGGGATACAGCTTATTTTACATCATGAACATCACAGACGTAGACGACAAAATTATAAACAAAGCAAAAAGCATCGGAACCGACCCGCTTGAGTTGGCACGGGAATATGAAAGATATTTCTACGAGGACATGGCTAAGCTTGGCATCCAAAGCGTGAACCTCTTCGCCAGAGCATCAGAACACATACCCGAAATCATAGACCAAGTGAAAACCCTCATCGACAAAGGATACGCTTACGAAACGGAAACAGGCGTCTACTACGACATCACAAAGTTTAAAGACTTAGGCACCCTCTCCCACCAAAAACCCTCGGAACTCAGGAAACACAGAATAGAACCAGACCCAACCAAGAGAACCGCCCAAGACTTTGCCTTATGGAAAAAGCGGGGACAAGAAGAGTTGGGTTGGGACTCGCCTTGGGGAAGAGGAAGACCAGGCTGGCACATCGAAGACACAGCAATCACAACACACTATTTCGGACCGCAATATGATATCCACGGTGGCGCGGTTGAACTTATATTTCCTCACCATGAGGCTGAGATAGCTCAAGCTGAAGCCGCAACTGGAAGAAAACCGCTCGTAAAATACTGGGTGCACACCGGAATTCTCAAGGTTGATGGAAAGAAAATGTCGAAGTCCTTGGGCAATTTTATTACGATTCGAGACGTCTTAAAAAAATATGACCCAGAAGTTCTAAGGTTCTTCTTCGCTTCTGCGCATTATAGAAGCGTCATTGATTTCAGCGAAGCAAGTTTGGAACAGGCAGAGCAAAGCCTTCAAACCCTTCGCAACGCTTTGAGTAATGTCCAGAAACTTACGCCTACGCCAGGAATCGGAAAAAATGAGACGGAGTTAGAACGAAAAGTATTGCAATGCCGCGATAAGTTTGTAAAAGCAATGGACGACGATTTCAATTCTCCTTTCGCTCTTACAGCATTATTCGACCTAGCTAATGAAGTAAACAAGTTTGTCGACAGCCACGAAACAATAAGCGCAAACTTGCTTGAAAAAGTCATAAAAGCCTTCAAAGAGTTAGGGGGCGTATTCAACATACTTCAAAAGGAAGAGAGAAAGGTCAATTTAGGAATCGTAGATGACTTAGTAGATTTGCTTATTGAATTGAGACAAAGATTCAGGGAAACCAAAAATTGGGAAATGTCAGACATGATTCGCTCCAGATTGAAAGATATGGGAATCATCTTAGAAGACACAGCAACTGGAACCAAATGGAGAAGCACTGTTTAAAACTTCACCGCTCCTAACTTCGCTATGTCTTCTCAGCAAAAACACAATTCTTGGGCTCTCGCATTTAGCCTCAACGTAACTCTTAGAAAGACTAAATGCTCACCATTCTTTACACTAAAACTTGAAAGACTGTTCCGCCCAAAAAGTAATACCCCTAAATAGAAATAGAAGTACCCCGCTTTAACCTTAAATACTTCTTACACCATTAGGAAAGAATATGCAAATCCCAGAATCGATACTTCAAGTTGAGATTCCACAGCCCTTAATAGATATTGGGCAAGCAATCGTTGACATGTTACCTAGAGTCGTCGGAGCGATAATCGCGCTGATCATCGGCTGGTTTGCTGGAAGAGCCCTAGGGAAAGCAGTTTCAAAACTTCTTGATAAGGCTGGAGTTGACGATGCCCTGCGCCCAACAATATTCGGCAGAGTCCTTGAGCGTTCAGGAATTACCTGCGTAGGCTTCTTCGACCTCATCGTCAGATGGTTCGTTTACTTAATCGCCATCTTTGCAGCCGTCGACATACTACAAATAGCCATCCTCAGCCAATACATGAACATGATAGTGGCATACCTTCCAAGCCTCATAGCCGGTGTAATCCTTCTAATCGCAGGCTTCATAGTAACCGACTATATCGCAGACTTTATGAAGAAAGTCGGCGAAGAAGCCAAAATCGCCTATTCCCGACTATTCGCAGACGGACTAAGATTATTCCTATACTCAGTCGTTATCGTACTTGCCCTTTCACAAATGAAAATCGACGTCAGCATTCTCTACATATTCGCCACCGCCCTTGCATGGGGAACCGCTATCTGTGTTGGCGTTGGACTCGGCATAGCCATAGGCTGGGGCTTCAAAGATGTTATAGCTAAATCCGCTGAAGAATGGATCAAATCGTTAACTGTAACCGCTGAAAAAGTTGAAGAAGCCAGAGCCAAAAAGAAAAGCGGATAAACCAGCATAACCATACGTTTCAAGGCATAGAATGACTCCTTAGTTAGCAAAGGAACTCAATCAAGTCAACAGCCCTATCCAACAACACAAAAACGAAAGTACAACTGCCCTAGTTTAACCTGCCTTCAAGCAAACTAATAATTAGCTTATCAGGTATGGTAGTCGAAGCTTTACTGCCTTACGTGGACACTCAAGTTCGCAACATCCACAGTACCAACACTCGTCATATTTGACGTATGCTTTTCCATCTTCATCCAACCTAAGAGCATCCAAAGGGCATATCTCTACACATACCCCGCATCCATCACATTTTTCTCTATCGATTTCAACGCTCATAGATCCGCTCACGCTCCCGCTGTTATAGTTCGCTTTACCGGACTTGTGAGTATAGTCATCTTCCCTGTCTCAGGATCAATTCTTACTAGGACATGTTTTAGCCAGTTCTCGTCGTCTCTTTCAGGGAAGTCGGATCTGCAGTGTCCCCCCATCTCGCTCCATCTGGTCTCTTTCCTTTCTAAAGCAGATCTAGCGTTCATTTCTGCGCAATCGAGGATGAACCCAGTCTCAATTGCCCTGCCCAGTTCGTGCCAGTCGTCAGCCTTCAGCCTGTTTACATCTTCTGTCTTAAACCTTTTGATCCACCATAGCGCTGTTCTTAGTTTTGCCTCGTTTGTTGGAGGAACTAGATATTGAGTGATAACTCTTCTTAACTTAAACTCGAACATGCTTGGCTTTATTCCATGACTTCTGCTCATGGGGGCGAAAACCCTTTTCTCCTCCTTGCGGACGAAATCCAAATCTATTTCCGGCGCACCACATGTCTTTGCATAGTTTGCAGCGGACTGGCCAGCTATTTCTCCGAAGACGAAGGCTCCGGTTAGCATTTGCCATGGCACGTATGCTACATCTCCCGCAGCGTATAGGCCTTGAAGTGAAGTCTTTGCTTCTGGGTCTATCTTAACTCCCGATGCACCGTGCCCTCCGCAGAGGCAAGCATCTTCGAAATCATACTCAATAAGATCCTTTCTGATGTCTAGACCTCTTTCCTTGAAGAATCTGAGGATTGAGAGCTTCTTTTCGCTGGAAAACATCGTCTGCTCAATCTTCTTTATGGTTTCCTCAGGAAGATGACTGAATTTCTCGTAGATGGGGTCTCTCCTGTTCAACAGTGATTGAACTAAATATTCTGGGTCATCCGTATCAGGGATTTCATTTCCATCTGCATCAATATACTTTACATCAAGCTTGTCGAGGTAGTATTTTCCTAATGGTGTATTAAGCCCTTTACACTCAATCCAGTATTGCACAAACTCAAATCCAGCCAGGTCCGCTCCCGCTCGGTAAGCCATCGCATATCCATCACCTGCATTCCCGGGAAAGTCAAACGTGCCAAACAAATATTGCGAAGTGGGCAAGCCAAATCTTGAGCATCCTCCACTCGTCAATATAGTGGCTTTAGCTGAGCATGCTATGAATTCTCCTGTTCTGATATTGAGCCCAGTAGCTCCATGAACGCTTTTAAAATCAGAAATCAGAGACGTAGCCATCGTGTGATTCAAAACTTTTATCTTACGGCTTTTGACCTCGCGCGCAAGTATAAGTTTGAGATTCTCTCCGTCCATGGGAACAAGAAATTTTCCGCCGGCAGAAAATAGGTCTTTGACTACGTATTTTCCCTCATCGTCCTTTTCGAACTTGATTCCCCATTGTTCAAGCTTCTTCAACATGGCAAAGCTCTTCTCAGCTAAGATATAGTGTAATTCGTCGTCAATGACTCCATGCAGGCTCCTGCCCACACGCTTCACGTACTCTTCTGGTGTTGATATGCCCGGTACAGCCACAATGTTGAGGGCGTCCATCCCGGTTGCGAGGCTTCCACTACGCTTGACGTTTGCTTTCTCAAATATAGTCACATTAAGATTGGGGTCAGCATCCTTGGCGGCTATAGCAGCGAGGCACCCAGCGCTTCCTCCTCCGATGATCAGAACATCCGTCTTCAAAATTTCCATCTAAAATTCACCATCTCTAGTGGGCGAAAGTCATCTTTTTCTTTTGTATATAAGTTTTGCGTGTGCATAATCTCGCTAAACGTTACGTATTTAAGGTTTGACCTCCCATTACTTAGTTGAGGCCCTGAAATGAAGTCAGTGCTTGTCATCAAAGGCGAAGAAGTTTATGAGCAGAACAAGGAAAAATTGGAAAAGACCCATCTGGGAAAGATAGTGGCAATTGAGATTGAATCTGGAGCCATCGCAGGAATCGGTTCAACCCTAGACGAAGCCTATGAAAAAGCCATAAAGAAATATCCAAGTAAGAAGTTTTATTTTAGAAGAGTCGGACCCCAACCGGCTCCAACATACCTTTTCTAGGCTGAAAAGCCATGAAAGTGGCGTACAAGAACGACATGCCAATAATGAAACTGACGGTTAAGGGCTCTAAGGGACAATTCGAATACGACGCGTACTTGGATACTGGTGCAGGAAGGACACTAATCCCAGAAAAGGACGCCAAAAAAATGGGCTTGCCCTATGCCGGGGACACAACAGTGATAACTGGAAGCGGCAAAGACACCATTAGGCTCTATCGGGCTCAGATTGAATTTTTAGGCAGAGAGTTCCACATTCTGGTCTTTGGAAGAGACCTATCCAAGCAAGCACAAATAAAAGCTATGATCGGAAGAGACATCCTAGACGAATACAAGGCATGCTTTGATGGAGTCAGAAAAGAAATATAGATAACCTAACCCGCCATGTCAGTCCAAAACGATATCTCATGCACACACATGTAGTCAAATGTCGGTTTAAATATCGGGGTCTAAATCCCACCCCTCGCACTAAACTTGCGCAAAGTACGTTTATAGTCTCGGTTCTAATATGCATTCTAAAACATCGTACGTTTTTAAATATGAGCATATTAAAAACAATAAACCATCTAAGGAATTCCTTAGAAGAGGGGGAATTGACGAAACCTAAGCTTATTCTAAGGCTATTAGAGAAAACATGTATGGAGGATAACTAACTTTATCCCCAATAAGCTCTATGTTGCCCTACGTCCTGCGTCTTGTCTTGGAACATTGTTGGTTGCTAGGCTATATTGAATAAGCTATAATGCTTTTCGTCCCTTCCAGAGATAGTAGATCAACGAAACCACAAAGAGGAAGAAACCGGCTATATGGATAGCAGTAAAAGCCCACCACGCAGCAACCAAGCTCTCGGGAGGGTTCACCCAAATACCCAAGGGAATTCCTGAGGCCAGCTTCCAGACTATTCCGGCTAGAAACAAGATGAAGCCCAGTATAGCTAGTTTTCCTGAGATATGCAAACTCTTCCTTCCTATATATTCATGATGTCTCTGTGTTATTATGTATCTCTTATAATGTTTTCTCTGAACCTTACATACTTTAAGTGCTGAAGAAACCAGTATTTTAAGAATGGAATATACGCATGTGTTAAATGCGTAAGGAAAACCTTTGATGTGAGAAGTGGCAAAATTAAAAGATGATAAGTTCACGGTTTCCAGAAAATCTCGTTGGCCGAAATAGTATAGTTATGAATACAAAAGCAATGTTTATGCCTTCAATTTGCGAGAATAGACAACCTGTTTGGAGGTGTCGAGCGTTACGCAAAAAACGTGGATTATAAACGTATATATGAACCTAAACCCCCGCACTATCACTGAACCGAGAATTTGAACAGCGCCCTAACTAGGGTACAATGGTAGCCCGGGGGAGATTCGAACTCCCGTCGACGGGTCCAAAGCCCGCCACTCAAGGGATAACCTCGCACCAGGCTTATCCTTGCTTGTCCACTACAGTCGGCGGAGTTAAAGTTTTCTCCTCCACCGGGCTAAGCGTGTTCCCGGGCTACGTTCCCGTTCATAATAACTTTCTTTCGGATAATTAACTTTTAACGTCATTTGTTCATAAATAAGTGGGAAATTTAATTGGTTGAAGTGTCCCCGCTCTTTACGGAGACAGTTTCAT
>QMYO01000051.1 GCA_003662715.1 Candidatus Bathyarchaeota archaeon
AATACCTAGGAAGACGTTGCGGTTTGTGGGGTTTCGCACCGCAAAGAACACTCCGACGGGTACGAAAAAAGCGCCTATCCCGAAGTCAAAATAAAAGGAACCCCACGCGGCTGGTCTGTGTTCCTGTACAGACTCTACGAGAGGACGCGCAAGGCGTTCAAAAGGATTCAGAATAGAGGCATACTTGCCCTCTAGAGGTCTAATAACTCCAAACCAGGAGAGTAAAAGAACTAAAATGATGGCAGAAGCTAGAAAAATGAGTATGAAGACGGTTTTCATCTTGGCGGTTTTGATGTAGCCAACTGCTTCGTAAATGCATAACAGCAAGAAAACTCCGAACACGGGTAAGACGGAGCTTTCAGTTAAAAATCTGAAGCCTAAAAATGGGATGTTGACAGCAATGAAAAGAGCTATGCCAAACGTTGTGCTATAAGATAAAAGTAAGCGGGACGAATATCTGCGCATCAAAAGTATAACGAAAACAAAAAGAACTGTCATTCCCAAGGGATACCGCGAGGCGCCCCATGAAGCGAAAATATATCCAAGCGACAACCCTGCAGCAATTGCATAGATTAAAGTGTTTCTAAGAGGTTTTTCGGTTTCTAGAGACCTTAAGAAGAAAAGTATGAACAAGAGTATGCCGAAAATTCCAACAGTTTCGTCGTCAAAAAATCCCCAAGAGGTACGACCAATATAGGCAGCGTTTAAGGCTAGAAACAGCGCTGAGAAAAGACCGACTTCCTTGCCGCCGATGTCTTTGCCTAAAAAGAAAATTACCAAACATGTCAATGTACCCATAATAGCTGGAAAGAGCACGACGAATTCAAGCAGAGTCATAGATAAACCCAACGCATTCAATACGAGATAAGAAGATGCGGCGGTAAAGGCTAGTCCGGGAAAGGACGAGCGAGCAACATTACGTCCGTATGGATACCAACTCATGAAATCTCGCGAAGGATTCGTTGTTGACCAGCCAGTGGTCCAGGAAAAGGGTCCGTTTTCAACCATGTGTTTGGTTAGACGATACTGCCAATAGGGGTCAAATTCGGAGAGGTATGTGCCCCAGCGCATGGGTAGTAGCCTAATCATGAAGGCGATGGTGAGTATGATGAAAAGCAGAGAAGCGAATATGAGGGTTGTGTGGGATACTCTGAAGCGAAGGGCTCCTAAACTCTTCAATGCGTTAATCAGCGTTTTCTTGGTGAAAAGCTTTCTGAATTTGACCATGAGATAGTCCTTCTTTAACCAAACAGAATTCGGGAAACCCTTTTATTTGATTTGCGGTTTTCCATAAATCAAATTAAATTTTATTTGAAGTATTTTACGAAATCAGCGTTTAAATTCGGAAAGTTCAATGTTAGTCTATTAGAAGCTTCTTCTAAACATTTCCCAAAAAAATAAGAATTATTCGACCTGTTTAACCTCAATGTTTTTCGGTGTAAACGACAGCTTTTTGCCGCATTTCGGACATTTGCCATCATACTCCTGAATGATTTCGTCAGGAGGCTTTAGGTCAATGCCATTGTAAAGGGTTGCTCCGCATTGTTCACAGATTACCAATTGTGGGATAATCTCACATCCATTAGATGCAAAAATACAATCACAGCATAATATTTATAGTTTCACCTTCTAACGATCGGGTTGCCTCTATTTATAGGATTAACCGTGTCTAAAAGTTACTTAAAGAAGGCAACATAAAATTTAATTCGCGCAACAAATGGTCTCGAAAAAGCTAGGTTTAAAGTGCCCATAAACGATTTAAGATTGAAAGATTTTATCCTACTGCTGTGATGACTATGAAAATTTTAATAGTTGGAGCAGGTGCTCAAGGGTCGGTGATCGCTACAGAGATTGTCAAAAGCCCAGAAGTGTCCGAAGTTAGAGTTTCTGACATAAATTTAAGGAAAGCCGAACGGCTTGCAGAGAGGTTAAAGAGCGAAAAAGTGTCCACTTATCGTGTTGATGCAAACAAGGTTGATGACATAACGAGAGCTGCAAGAAAAACGAATGTGATAGTGAATGCGACAACGTGGAACGCCAAATTTAACTTAAACATAATGGAGGCTGCCTTGAAAATAGGAGCCCACTACCAAGACTTGGCTTCACATCCAACTGAACAATTAGCGCTCAGCAACCGATGGAAGGAAGCAGGGTTAACCGCTTTAATAGACACCGGGATATCCCCGGGATTCACGAACGTGCTTGCAGCGCAGGCAGCTGACAAACTCGATAGCGTGACAGAAATACGCATAAGACTTTGGGGTGCGGTTGAAAGCGAAGAGCCCATCTCGCTATGGTCTCCTGAAACTGCTTGGGTTGACATGGCAACGGAGCCAATAGTGTATGAGGAGGGGGAATACAAAGAAGTTCCACCATTTAGTGGTGAGGAAGTTTATGATTTTCCCGCCCCGATTGGTCCGCAGACCGTTTTTTGGCACTCCCATGAAGAACCGGAAACCTTGCCTCGTTTTATAGATAAGGGTGTAAAATACGTGGATTTTAAGATGGGTGGACCTGATTTTCCCTTAGCCAGAGCTATGGTTAAGTTCGGTTTGCTGAGTGATAAGCCTATAGATGTTAAGGGTGTTAAGGTGGCTCCCCGTGATGTTTTATTAGCGTTAGTTCCGCCGACTCCATCAATGGAAGAGATGGAGAGGATGATTAAAGCTAGAATGATAAACATGAGAGGTTGTATTGTGGCGGATGTTAAAGGTCAGAAGGGAGATGCAAAAATGCACTATATTCTTTATTCACACATGATAGATATCTATGAATTGGAGAAAAGAATGCCGGGTGCAAACCCGATAGCCTACTCCACCAGCGTTCCAGCTTCAATTTTCACTAAGATGCTTGTAAAAGGAGAAATTAAAACTAGGGGAGTCATTCCTCCTGAAGCTTTAGAATCAGCGGTTAGACAAAAGTTTCTAGCTGAACTAGCTGAAAAAGGCATAACAGTATATGAAAAAGTAGAGCGATTATAGCGCATACATGCTGCTCCAAATCGATAGATACGATTTCACTATTAAGAAGAGACGATGTTTTTTCCATAAGATTTATTATGAGATTTCTGTGCATCTTGAGAGAGTAAGAAAGGGAAGTCTATAATGGAAAAATACACTTTAATCGTCACCGAAAAACCGGATGCTGCCCAAAGAATAGCAAAAGCACTTGATTCTCAAGGAAAATCTGAAAAGGCTGAAGAGGACGGAGTGCCTTACTTCCTTGCCCACCGAGACCAAAAGCTGGTTGTGGTTCCAGCGCTCGGACACTTATACACGGTTGTGCATGAAAGAGGAAGAAGAAACTACTATCCCGTTTTCAACTTTAAATGGGCACCGCGCTATTCAGCGGAAAGGAGAGCAAAACAAACCCGCACGTGGATTGAAGTCATTTCAAAACTGGCGAGCAACGCGGAGAATTTTATCGCTGCCTGCGACTACGACCTAGAAGGAAGCCTCATCGGATACTGCATACTGAAATACGCTTGCGGTGACAAAGAAGGCATAGCAAAGAGGATGAAGTTTTCCACGCTAACTAAAAGCGAGTTGGAAAAAGCTTACGAGGAGCCTCTGCCTAGCCTCAATTTTGCCTTGATAGAAGCTGGAAGAACAAGACATGAAGTAGACTGGTTGTATGGTGTAAATCTTTCACGGGCGTTGACTTTAGCAGCTAAACGCTGGAGTGGGAGATACGCCACGCTAAGCACTGGAAGGGTGCAGGGACCAACCTTGAAGTTCTTGGTGGAAAGAGAGAAGGAAATTCGAAGTTTTGTTCCAACTCCGTACTGGAGCATAAGGTCCGAGGTTGAAATCAAAGGCTCCGTTTATGAGGTGGAGTATGAGACAAAAACTTTTGAGAAAAAGGCAGATGCAGACGCTGTGGTGAAGGCATGCAAAGGAAAAACTGGCGAGATAGAAACAATTGAAGTGAAAAAGCTTCAGCAAAAGCCTCCGATACCTTTTGATTTGGGCAAGCTACAAACTGAAGCGTACAGCCTGTTTAGGTACACTCCAAGAAGAACATCGAACATCGCTCAACGTCTATATCTTGGAGCGTTAATTTCCTACCCTCGAACCAGCAGTCAAAAACTGCCTCCCACGATTGATTATAAAGCGATTCTAAAAAAGTTGAGCAAAAAATCCGTCTACAAAAAATTAGCCTCAGACCTTCTAAGAAAGGACGAGTTAAAACCTGTGGAGGGAAAGAAAGAGGACCCTGCTCATCCAGCAATATATCCAACAGGCAATATGCCAGAAGGAGAGCTAAGCGAGCCTGAAAAGAGGATTTGGGACCTAGTTGTGAGACGGTTCATGGCGGTTTTCGGCGAACCAGCCATTAAGCAAAGCATGAAGGTTTGCATAGTTGTAAACGGTCACCGCTTCTACTTGCGGGGAAGAAGAGTTTTGAAGGAAGGGTGGACACGGTTCTATAAGCCCTACATAAGAGCTGAAGAGGTGTTACTTCCTGCCATAAAAGAGGGAGAAAAAGTTTCAATGAAACAAATAATACGAGAGGACAAGTTCACCAAGCCACCTCCCCGCTACAACCCAAGCAGTTTGCTTCAGAAAATGGAGGAGGAAGGAATTGGAACCAAAGCTACTAGGGCAGACATCATTGAAACACTTTACAGCAGAGGCTACGTTGCGGAAGAAAGGATTGTTGCCACCGACTTAGGATTTGACATTGCCGACGTCCTCAGCAAATATTGTCCAAGAGTAACCTCAGTAGAGTTTACGCGAGAACTTGAGGAAAAAATGGAAAAGATTCAAACCAACAGTGAAGACAGAGTGAACGTGCTGATTGAGGCGGTTAGCCAGTTAAAGCCAGTTATCGAAGAGCTTAAAGAAAAAGAACAAATCATAGGCAAAGTGCTGAGTCAAGCCATCAAAAAAACGAGAATGCAAGAACGAATAATCGGCAACTGCCCTGACTGTAAAACGGGTAAATTAATGATTCTGTACTCGCGAAAGACAAGAAAACGCTTCATCGGCTGCACCAACTACTTCAAAGGCATCTGCACAACCTCGTTCCCGCTTCCACAAAAAGGCACCGCGAAGCCAGCGCAGAAGAACTGTAAGGGATGTGAATGGCCTTTAGTGTTCGTGCGGATGAAGGGTAAAAGACCGTGGATGCTGTGTTTTAATCCTAAGTGTCCGTTAAAGGAGGAGAGGAGGAAACGTATTGAAGTGCAAAGTTTGCAAAAGGGAGACTGAAAGCAAGTATTGTGAGTTGCATGAGAAGGCTTACAGAAACATTGTGAAGGAATATGATGTTTGGAAAAGGGCTTCTGATGTTTCGTGGAAGGAATATTTAAGTGAAATGGTGAAGAATCCATATACGGGTTTGTGGGCAAAAGAAGTGGCGGAGCACCTAATGAAAAATGGAGAGAAATAAACGTGACAAAACGAATCAAAAGGAAGTTTTCATCTTTCACCTATCTAGCACGCAAGACTTACCGGAAAATGGTGACCGCTAAGCCCTCCCTCCTCGTTATGGCTCTTATAGCAGTTGGTTTCTGCATCTTTCTTCTCGGAGGCGGAGTCTACGACATTCTACAACAACCTTTAATAGGATTTCCACGAGGCAGATTGCTTTCCTACTTTCCCGGCTCCATACATGAGCAGGTGCTTCTAGGAAGCATAACCGTGATGATTATATATGGAATTGGAGTTGCAGGTTTCCTTCTAACTTATCAGAGCACAAAGTATGCTTATAAGCCTCGTCAAGCTTTCATGCTATTGCTAACTGGCATCACTCTCATCTTCATCGCATATCTGTATCTCGAAAGCTTCTTGAATCTAAAGATGGGAGGTTAAGAACATAAGGAAAAGGTATAGCCAAACAACACGATTTCTCACCAAGGCGTGCTTTTAAAACCCAAAAGGAACGCTAAGACATTTGTTAAAAGATGTATGGGAGGCGTTATGACTATGATAATCAAAATAAGATTTAATGGAGGTAACGGAGGAACCATTAGAGAAAAAAGAAGAGCGCCGACAACGAAGTCAAGCTGATCTAAAATTGGAAATGAGGCTCCAGGAGGAAAACCTAGCCGCCGCTTGACAAAGGAATCAAGCAAGTCGCCTGTCAATGCTCCCAGAGAGAGCACAAAACCAAGCAGTAAGTTAGATTGATATAACGGATACACGGCGTATTGTGCAAACCCCACCAACGTTCCCACAATCAAGCCAGCAAAGAATCCTCGAACAGTTTTGTGGGAGCCAAATATGGGTTTTCCATCTATGAAGACTTTACCAGCATCAATCGGATGACCTCCGCCGAAAATTACTGGTGCTGCGTTGGCGCAGTAAGCTGGAAAGATGAAATACAAAGCATAGGCAATGTCCATGATTATTGTCATTTTAGCTCGCTCATCTTATTTTGGTTACATAGAAATAAACTAGCATTGTTTAGTTTTATTGTTTATAGCCACGTATACCGCTACTTTCAATGAAAAAGTAGCAGCTTACAGGTCGTTTGCGGTTTGGGTGTTTTTCAAGAATAGCTTTTATCACGTGAGGGCGACTGGTATGTTTTACGTTAAGCACGATGTCGGACCAGAATTTTAGCACTCTTGTTGCTACTGGTTCTTCGCTGATGTATGCCTCAGTGAAGATGCTTCTAACCTGGCTGATGATTAATGCTGCGATTTTGTGGGTTTTAGCTATCTGAGCAAGAGCAGCAACCTGCCTGTGCAGTTCTCGATTTAGCGTAAATGTTTTCTTCGAGTCTCCCAGTTCAACCCGGTATAGCGACGTAATGGTGTCGACAATCACTAGCCTAACTTTTTTGGTTATGTATGTGTCAAGATGGTCTATTGCTAGAGTTTGTTCCTCAAAAGTTGTTGGCTTCACTAGGGTTATTAAGGGAGAAACTTTCTCTGAATCGTAATAGGCTATTTGTAAAAGTCGCCTCGTAGAGAATGTGCCATCCGAGTCTATAAAAATAGTTTTGTAGCCCATCCTAGCCGTATTTATGGCGCACTGAAGAGCCAGTGAACTTTTTCCAGTTTCCGCTTCTCCATAGATTAGGGATAAGGCGTTGCTGGGAAAGCCTCCCTCTAACAGCTTGTCTAAAGAACTGCAACCAGTTGAAACCATGTGCTGCAAGGGTTCCCACAAAAAGCGAATATAAGTCTAAAAGATAAATAACTTTAGCATAAGTCAAACGTGTAAAGGCGACTATATGAAAGCTAAAATAGCGTTGGCAACGGTTTCAGGGAAAGCCTACTATAAATTGGTGAATGCGCTTAAACAGAGAAAAGTGCCCTTTTTGAGCCTACTACCTAGCGACTCCATCCCACTAACCATAAAAGTCGTCATCACAACCGAGAAAGAACGCCGCTTAGTTAAGCATCCGAACGTTCTTGTTTTCAACGAAGAAACAGACGCCGCACCAATTGTTAACGAAGCAATCAAAACTGTTCAAGGAAAAAAGAGCTATGAAAAAGTTGTTGTCGGAGTGGACCCGGGTGAAACCTTTGGTTTAGCAGTTTTAGGTGACGGAAACGTTTTGGAAACCCTTACCTGCTCAAGTTTAGAGGAAACCGTGAACACCATACTACGGATGTTGGAAAAGCCGCAGGCTGTAATCAGCATGGTGAGAATAGGAAACGGCGCTCCGCTTTACACTAAACAGCTACTAAATTTGCTGGATGAAAAATTGTCAGAGGAAATTACGATTGAAGTTGTTAGTGAAGAGGGAACAAGTCGTTTCGATAAAGAAACTGTTCATCGAAGAGATGTGAAAGACGTTATGTCCGCCATAAAAATAGCTGAGAGGAAGGGAGACGTTTTTCACAGGAAGAAGAAACGATGAAACGTAACGTTGGAAAGGGCAAAACCTTACTAGTTGACGGACCAGCCTCTGTAACTCTTCTTTCAGGAGAAGTTGAAGTTTTGGGTGGAAGTCTTATGGTGGACGAGAAAGTTGTTATACGGAATGGGAAACGCTTATTCTTTGAGGTAAATGAAAACGCCGTGTTTGACTTAAAATTGGGTGAAAACGCTTCGGTTGACGAGGTTGATGGCACCACAATTCCTTCCTCTTGGAAAAACGCCTCAAAAGAAGCATTGTCGCATGGAAAGCCAGTGACAGTTATGGTGATGGGAGGAGTTGACTCTGGTAAAACAAGCTTTTGCGCTTACCTAGCAAACAAAGCATTAAAAGAAAAACTGAAAGTAGCAGTTATTGACGGCGATTTAGGACAATCAGACATTGGACCACCTTCAACAATAGGTTTCAGCCACATTACAGAGCCAATGAGAGACTTATTCGAAATGGAAGCGGAAAACGCATGCTTTATTGGAGTGACAACTCCCAGCCTAGCTGTGAACAAAGTTGTTGAAGAACTGGCAAGGTTAAAAAACAAGGTTTTAGGAACCAACGTGGAATTTTTGATTGTTAACACAGACGGATGGGTGGAAGGCGAAGACGCCGTGAAGTATAAGGTTCAGCTAGCAGAGAAAGCGGCTCCTGACATACTCGTGGGAATACAGCGCACAGACGAGTTGACGCCCATACTAAATATGTTAAAGGAAAAAATGAGAATTATCCCCATAAACTCTCCATTGGCGACACGGAAGAGAAGCCGAGAGAAACGAAAAATCCTGCGTGAATTGAGTTACAAAAAATATTTGAAAAACGCTAAGGTTCGGTTGTTTCAGCTAA
>QMYO01000052.1 GCA_003662715.1 Candidatus Bathyarchaeota archaeon
ATTCCTGTAATAGTTGTCTTGCCAAATGTGACGTTGAAACTGGTAGATTCCTCTTTTACTCAAAAAAATCGTGGCAGTGTAGTCCTCTCTTATTCCCTTCAATAATTGTGTTGGTAGAGGAGCTGAAACTAAAAGAACTCCTAGCCTTGCTCTAATTCCAACAAAGAATTCCATAAATTCTGTTGCAAAAACGTCTACAAGTATGAACGCATCTACGTGCCCATCCCCCGCAAACTACATGAGAAGATTAAGCCCTTCCTCAACTACCGCCTAAAAACTAAAAATAGACCTAACCAGCCAAAACGGCGACCTCGTGATCACTTTGCACCCCGTAAAAACGTTTCGGCACGCCGAATAACCCTCGATAAAATTGGCGTCAAAATACAATTCAGAGCCCACATTTTAACATGAAAGTGCATTTTCGCCTTAAATATCGGCACGCCGAAAAATTTTCTCTATAGGCATTTCGGCACGCAGAAACGTTTTGCCGAGGGTTTTAGGGCTCAAAAAGCTGTCTATAAACGTGAATAGTTTCTTCCCCCTCTTATTTTTGAGCTAACGGGCTATGGTGTGAATGACGTGTGGGAAGGCGCAAGGACAATACTGGAAGAATCTCAGTTTTCAAAGGTCGAGAAGCCAAACTCAACCGTGCAATCTTCCAAGTCCTCGCCCTCAAAGGCCCGCTAACAATCTATGACATACATAAAGAAGTGAAAGCTCGAAGAAAACTCAGACACATCCGCTATGCAAGTGTGAACAAGCGTGTCAGGTCTCTAGAAGAAAAGAGTTTCATCAAGAAAATAGGCGTCAAAGTAACCAAGGCAGGCTTCGAAGCCTCCATTTATGAACTAACTATCAGAGCCTATTTAGCCGTGCTATTAAGCCAAATAAACCTGAACCGCTTCATAGAAAAAGCAGAAGATGATACCGTGCTCTCCGTTTTAGCAGCATTTTCCTCAGCTGTAAAGCTTTTATCTAAAGATAGAAAACCTAAGTGGAGTGAACGTTAATTGAGTAAACGTAAAGCTCCTATCGCCGTTTTCCTTGAGAGAAAAGTCAATGAATTATATTCAAGTCTTGATGAAGAAGACGCCTTCAAAAAAGCCATAGATAAAGGGCTAGACACGTTGAAAGGGAACATGTTCGCAGGAGAAATAATACGGAAGAAGCAGATTCCAAAATACTACATTAATAAATTTGGCATAAACAACCTTTACAGGTTGAAGCTTGATAGAAAGAGGAGATGTTGCTACACCATCATTGCAGACCAAGAGGGATTCAAAGTGATTGTTCTCGAAGTCTTTCCAGACCATAAATCCTACAACAGAAGATTCGGTTATAGAAAAAACTGATTTTTCAACGAACTTTCACAGATTCTTCTAGAAGCCTCCCCAACTTCGGATTGTCCGCTGCAACCCACACTACCCTACTCTTGTTGAAAACAATCTTGTTTGAAGCCTCTAAATACTCTAGAATCCTCTTAAAAGTCTGATACTGTATTTTCCTTGGTAATGACTTCCACAACTCCATTCGACTCGGATACTCCATAGCATCCTTGATAGCCTTCTCAACCATGAGAATCGTATCCAACTGAGGCTCATGAAGAACCTTACTCATTCCAAATCACCCGTAAAGAAATAACAGAAACTATTATATAAACTTATACAATTCAAAAATCCAGAACAGCTCATTCATTTCATTCAGCTGGTTTTTGGTATAGGTTCAGCTGTCTGATATGTCCTTTTTTGGATACTGTTCCTTGCTGACCCCGTCAAGGAATACTGTTCCTTGTGAAAGCCCGTTAGGAATAGTGTTCCTTGTTGACGCCAGAAAGTCCTTAAACTTTTGAAGCGACATAGTTGGGAGGTGAACCAGTTTGGTCAATTTGGTTGAAGATTGGGAAGACATAGAAAAATACGCCAGGCATCTTGCCCACTGGACAAAGATCGGATCTTATCAACTCAGAAAATCTGATGAAGGCGCAGAAATCAAAGTGTGCGTAGACAAATTCGGCTATGCTAAGCAGTTCAAAGAACCTGAAGACCCAGAACTCATCAAAATCTTAGCATTCTGCCAAGCTGAAGGCTTCATAAAGGTTGTAGGAAGCATCTCAAACGACCTCTTCTACGCTTAAACTCATGGAGGCGAACCGTGAAAAGCAACACGTGGTGACAAGCAAATGAGAAAAGCCATCCCAAAGGGTTCAATAGTCTACATTCGCTACAAGGACCACGTTCTCTATCGGAACACACCAGAAAACCTAGAAAACGCTGCCGAACGCGAAACCATAGGATGGCTAACCCAAGAAACAGGCGAACTCCTATGCATCCAACATGACAGAACCGTCGAAAGCCTCAACTACTCAAGCGGCACAGCCAGCGGCCTAGTCCTCCTGAAGAGCTGCATCCTAGAAATCCGCGCATTACCATTACAAAATTTTCCGAGCGGGTCTATAAATTGCCGGAACGACAAAACTACTATCGCTGAGTATGCGCTTCAGAGCGCGAAGCGAAAAACTCAGCCAAAGTAAAAGTCGGAAGGAAGGGAAAACCATGGAGACATCGCAACAACATATACGCGAACCACAAGGTCAGCCTGTTATGATCTACAACAGAGCCGCGTTGTCGGGACCGTTACAATCAACCCAGCTAATAATCCAGCCAAGACGGTTGACAGAGCAGGATATAACAGAGCTCCATCCATTTGGGAAGATTTTAGGTGATGAATTCATGCTAGAGAGAAGCGCCAGAGGCTACACACTGAAACAACCCGTCAAGATACCATTGAGAAGCATCTACGAGGTCTCCTCAAAAGGGTTAATCAAATACGTCATAGCAAGCCTATCGCAAGAGAGACCGAAACTCGTCCCCTACGTACTCAACAACAAAAGTCTCCTAAAACTTGCCAACTACCTCCTCCGCTACAGAACAGGCAGCTTCAAAACGCTTTACCTATATGTCGACTGCATATGGCGTTACACCAACAGAGCAGCTTTAAGCCCAGACCAGCTAATCTCGGATGTCAAGGAAGAAAACGGATTTCCAAAGCCCCACAGAATCCCATACCACATCAAAGCCCTAGAAGACTACGTCTGCGAACTACAAGACGCAGGACTAGCGCCATCCAGAATATGCAACTACGTAAAGTCCATCAGAGCCCTATACAGAGTCAACGGCATAGACATCAAGCTTCCCCAACCACTAAGCCGCAGAGCAGTCCGACACGACAGAGCACCCAAACCGGACGAACTTCAACACATCATGGACATAGCAGACCTAAGAGAAAGAGTCATAGTTAGCATGCTAGCCCTAGGCGGCTTCCGCGAAGGAACCCTGGTGAGGCTCAAATACAGACACGTACAAGAAGACCTCGAAAAAGGCATCGTGCCCCTACACATACACGTGGAAGCAGCGATAACCAAAGGAAAATACCACGACTACGACACATTCATAGGAAAAGAAGCCGCAGCCTACCTGCGCGAATACCTAGAAACACGACGACTAGGAAGCCCAGACGGCAAAATACCGCCCGAAGACCTCACAGGGGAATCCCCACTGATTCGCAACGAAACCTCCCGCAAACCCAGGCCTATCGGAGAGAAACAAGTCTACAAACTGGTGCACAGCCTCTACTTCAAGGCGGGGCTACTGAAAAAGGGCTACGGCAGATCATACAGCCTGAAAGTCCACAGCATAAGAAAATACTTCAAAACCCAGCTCTTAGCCCTAGGAGTTCAGTCAGACTACGTCGACTACATGATGGGCCACACAATCGACACCTACCACGACATCCAAATGAAAGGCATAGAATTCCTACGCAACATCTACGCAGCGTCAGGACTATCCATAAGACGCAAAACCCAGACATCAAAAATAGAAGCCTTAAAGGAGATCATCAGAGCATGGGGCCTAAACCCGGAAGAAATCCTCACAAGAGAAGCAATATCCACGCCTCACCGAACCATCGTAAGCCCACAAGAAGTAGAGAACAAACAGATAAAGATCCTATGCAACGCCTTAAAAGCAGAAATGAAGAAAGAGCTAAGACAGACATGATAGTACACATTCACCTCCAGAGAAGTAAATCCCGGCGGCCGCACCATCACCTCAACAACGTTCTTCAAAGATTTCCTCAAATGCTCTGCAAAATCGCAAAAAACGCCACAGAGGCAACTGAACTAATCGAAGCATGCTTTGAATACGTCACCGGAGAGTACATGGACGGCGGAAAAGTCGTAAGGAAAAGAAAAGCTTCATATTTAGGGTCGTCGTCCATCCAAAAAGGGGTCGTGGTCCAGTTTGGTCTAAGATTCGCGCCTGGGGCGTGCGAGGTCCGGGGTTCAAATCCCCGCGACCCCACCACGTGGGGAAGGGAACAGCTACTTGCGCTTTCTGAATATTTTGGCTCCATCTTCGTATTCTCCTGTGATATAGTCGAAGTCTGTACACGCTATGAATAAAAGAGTAAGCGAAAGCTAGCTCTTAAGAAAATCGATGAGTTTTGGCATGAGTTGGGTTCCTTTTTCTAAAACGCCTAAGCTTCCTTTTTCGCATTCTCTCTCAGAAAACCCGTCAACTCCATCGCCTTTAATCTTACCTCCAGATATGAGTACGGGAACTGGGTCATCACTGTGGGTCTTTAGTTTGCAGGGTGTTGAATGGTCTGCTGTAACACAGATGATGTGGTCTTCAAGTTTGATTTTTGGCAGCAATTTTCCAAAAAAATGCTTATCAATAAACGCGATGAGTTTTTTCTTGAGTTCAACTTTGCCATCATGTCCTGGCTCATCTGGTCCCTTTATGTGTATGTAGAAGCAGTCGAAAAGAGGCAATGCGTCGAATAGTTTCTTTAATCGGAGGGCACTGTCTTTTTCAAGGTTATCGGTTGGAGGAGGAAGTTTTATTACGTGCATGCCAGCGAGTTTTGATATCCCTATTTCGATGGGCATGTCGGCGAGACAGGCGAAACGAACGTTGTATCGGTCATTTATATTGAAGAAATTAGGTAAAAGATGCCCCGCATCTCTAGTGAGTATGGCGTTTGCTTTCATTTTTCCTTCGGCAACGCGCTTTTTGTTTATTTCATGTCTATCCATAACCCGATGGCTTTTCTCTACGAACTCATTAACGAGTTCCGCGGAAATCCTTGCCGCTTCAGTGTCCGTCATGGGCTCGCATTTCTTTAAAACCATTTCAACCTGAACTTTTGCCACGCCGATTCCGTCTAGCTTAGAATAAGCTGGGTCAGTGTTTGTAATTTCGCTTGAAAGCGGCTTTCCCTTACTATGTATAACTAAGGCGCCTCTGTGACTTACAGTATTTCTAAATTCAAAATCTACTGGATATGATTCCAATTGCACTTGGGTGTTTATGGCTTTGGTTAGCTCCGTAGCCTCCTTCGTGGTTAAGTCTCTACCTGCTCTCCTATCAACAATCTTATTTTCCTTCTCTATCGTGGCAAAGTTGCATCTCAAAGCTAGGTCGCCTTCTTTGATGGTTAGACCAGCGCCAACGGCTTCAAGGATTCCTCTTCCAGTGGAGTATTTGAAGGGGTCATATCCTAAAATTGAGATAACTGCTACATCGCTTTCAGGTGCTATGCCTTTTCCAACTGTATACATGAGTCCTGTTTTTCCGTTTTTTGCAAGAAAGTCCATGTTAGGAGTTTCCGCAGCCTCTAGCGGAGTTTTATTATTCAATTCTTCGGTTGGAAGGTCGCCCATACCATCTATAACTACGTAAATCAGCTTCAAGTGTTAATCTCTCCGTCTAGTCTTGTTACGAAATATGTTATTTACCTAAATAAGGTTAAAGACTTAGATGGTTACTATAGCATGCGCTTGTTAAAGCTTCTTTTCAACGTGTTTTCGTTGAGTATTAAGAGGTAAATCATTTATCTGGGTTCCTTTGGCAATAAGATTTAAATAAATAAGAGTGTGGTGTACTAGAAATAATTGAGTAGGTGAAATTACATGGTCACTGAAGGCAAAGGACGATTGTTCCGAAGAAAAGATGGAAAATACCTTATCTACCTCCCTTTAGCACTCGCAACAGACTCCCAGTTTCCATTTAAAACGGAAGACTCCATTAAAGTCAAAGTGAGCTTTAAAGTTGGAGACAACAAGGTCATAGTAGAAAAGCTTGAGTCGTAACGCGACCAGCTAGAAAATCGGGTAGAAAGCAACTGGGGATTCTATAAATAGAGTTAAGTATAAATGATGGTTATAGGCGGCTACAAAAATTCTTTCCAGTTAGGATGGAACCTAATTATCGAATTGAGGCGTGAAATATGAAGCCTACAATCAATTTGCTAACTAAAGACGAACTTTACGAAATTCATCTAGCCACAATGGATATTCTTGAACGAGTCGGCGTAGGCATCTACGAGGAGAGAGCGCTTAAACTAATGGATGAGGCAGGAGCAAACGTTGACTATGACAAGAAAGTCGTGAGGATACCGCAATATCTTTTGAAGGAATTAATAAGCAAAGCACCAGAAGTTGTTACCCTTTTCGCTAGGAACCCTAAACACACGGTTAGACTTGAACCCGGAAAAACCTACTTCAACAACTCAAGCTACGGAATAAAAGTATACGACTTAGATACGAGACAGCATAGAGATTCAAAAAGCGAAGATGTGATTAATTTCGCTAGACTACTAGATGCTCTAGAAAACATCCACGTATATTGTCCCACAGTCACGGCGCATGACATCCCAGAACACATTAGAAGCCTTCATGAACTTGTAATATCACTGGAAAACACTTCGAAACATGTGTCACATGCGGCTTATGGCGTCGACGCTATTAAACGTTATATTCAGATAGGAGCAGCAGTTGCGGGAGGAGAAGATGAACTTAGAAAGAAACCATTAATCTCTGCGAGTACATGTCCCATAAGTCCTTTACAACACTCAAAGGAAGACACAGAGACCCTAATAGAATTCGCCAAATTTGGCTTACCGTTTTTCATATTAAGCATGGCTATGGGTGGGGGAACAGCGCCACTCACAATTGCAGGCGAGTTAGTTGTAATTAACGCAGAAGTTCTCAGCGGAATAGCCCTAGTTCAACTTGTAAACCCAGGAACTCCAGTACTTTACGGAAGCGTATCATCTACAATGGACATGAAAACAGGCAAAACAGCGTTAGGCGCCCCTGAAAGACCTCTAATCAACTCTGGATGCGTTCAATTGGCGAGATATTATGGAATTCCATCCTGGATAGGCGCCTGCTCAACCGACGCCAAGACTCCTGGACCTCAAGCAATGTTTGAGAAAGTTATGACTCTCATTGTTCCTATGTTGGCGGGCGCTAACCTCATATTTGGTCCCGCCATATTGGATTCTGGTAAGACCTATAGTTTTGAGCAGTTGGTTCTTGACAACGAGATAATAGGGGCAGTTTATCGAATTCTAGAAGGCGTGGACGTAAACGCAGACTCTTTAGCTCTTGAGGTTATAGAAAAAGTTGGAATAGGCGGCCACTACTTAACCCAGAAGCATACGTGTGACCATGTGTTAAGTGACCAGTGGAGACCACGACTTTTGGATAGAGGGTCTAGAGGGGACTGGATTAAGGCTGGCGGTAAGGACCTATGTGAGTTGGCGAGAGAGCGAGCTAAGGAGATTTTGTCGTCTCATGAAGTTGAACCGTTAGAAAAGGATGTTAAAGAAGAAATTTGGAGTATACTGGAGAAGGCAGAGAAAGAACTGAAAAACTAGCAGGTTATACACTTGACTGAAGCATCACGGTCTTTCTTTCAGATTGCCGCCATTTACATTTGGCGCATTTTCTTTGAATAAATGAGGAGATTACATGTTCGAAGTAGGCGGATGAACGAACGATATCCGTTAATGTCACTAGACCGCGGAGCCTGCCTCTTTTGATTATGGGAAGCTTCTTGATTTTTTGTTTAACCATAAGTCCAATAGCTTCATGAATGTTAGTTTCAGGATTGGCTGTTACGAGTGGTTTTGACATAATACTGCTAACTTTGGTTTTTCTCGGGTCTCTCAATTCTAGTAAAACTCTTGTTAGGAGGTCTCTTTCAGTAACTATTCCAATGGGCTTATCCTTATGCATTACAATTAAACATCCAATTTCGTACTTGTCCATTAATTCCACTGCTTTTCGAACGGTTGACAATGCACCTATTGTTATGACGTTCTTAGCCATGACATCCTTAACTCTTATCGACATGAAATCATCAGAATCCTTATTCAGAAACGACTTTTGAGTAGAAGCACTCCATTATTTTTGGGCAACAGAAACATTCTTCAGGCATTGCAGAATTCTTTGGAACTGCTCTTAGATATCCGAAGTAATGAGGGCATTCTGACGGTTTCACTTCACTGCTCTTTGATGTAGTTGGCACTTCTTCTTTTTTTGAGGTCTCTGAAGCTTCAACCTTTTCTGTTAGCGGACGATTTGCCTTCAATTGTTGTAACGCTTTATACTCCTGCAACTCCTCAAGAGGTATTGGTTTTTCCACAATCTCTACATGACCTTCTTCAACC
>QMYO01000053.1 GCA_003662715.1 Candidatus Bathyarchaeota archaeon
GCTGAAAAACCTATTAAAATGCCAAAGATATAGTAGATATCTGTACTGCTTCCACTCTCTGAGTTTGTAATAAAGGAGGATTCTATTTCTTTTTTTATTGTGTATTCTTGTGATTCTGCAGTTAACGAATACCATCGAGCTTTTTCAGCTATATCTTTAGAAAAGAATATTTCAAAAATATAGTAGTCTGCAGGTGATAAGGAGAATATTATTTGAGAGACAGATACTTCAATTACCTCTCTATTTTCATCGTAAAAAGTTGCTAAAACTCTAGTAAAATGTGATTCTTCAAATCCCGTATTGTCAATTCTTCCATAAATTGATACATTGCCTTGGGCGTGCCATATAATTTCAAGCTTTTGGGCTTTTTCTTCAAAACTTTGTTCATATCCTATTAATTCTACATTGTAGTTTTCAATTAGCGTCGCTTCAGTTTCATTAGTAGTCATAAAAGCGAATGGTGATTTTCTTCCAGACAAAAGCACCGCTAGTTCAATACCTTGTTCCTCAGTTCTTATTAGGTTGTCATTAGAGTCGAAGAGTTCAATTTTAATTCTAACATTCGTAATGTTTATGGCCTCGTTGTTTTTTACTTCACCTACTAATCGGAAATGTCCATCTTTCGTTAAAAAGCCTGAGTAACTCGTTATCTCCACATTTGCGTTTCCTTTAACGCTTACTGGTGTGCAAAAAGTTGTGAATATAAGTAATAGAAAAAACCAAAAAGAAATGTTTTTTTTAATTATGATGATCTTACCTCCTTATGCTGAAATGAGAAACGGACAAAGCAATATTTTAACTTGCCGCTTTTAATTATACCGGCTTAAATGTTATTATCCTTTCCCATAAACCTTTTTCACGTAAATATTTTATAATATAGGATTGTATATATTTTTCCTCAACGTTTCTTCCCACAAGTACATATCTTAAATCTGGTTTTGGTTTACTTCTAAAAATAAGTTTGATTTCATTTGAGGGCATATTAAATTTTCTTTTCACCTTAATTGTGAAGCGTTCTAAGCCATGCTTAGGGCATTTTAACTCAATGAATAAACCCTGCATGGTTATTTTCCTTCCCTTGTTAACTTTGACTTAAAATTTTATATAAGTCTTTACACTGAAACTTTTATCCTTTATTCAAGAATTTTCTCTGAAAGATACCTTCCCAGAATTCCCATAAAAAGGCAGATAGGAAGAACGATTAAGGATGTTAAAATGACATCATGACTAGTCACTAGAATCCCCACGTCAATTTGTACTCTTGGCGAACCATATATTAACAATGGAAGTATTGTTGTAAAAATCGAAATGATTGATGCGATAATGTAAGTAATAAAAATTATGGCGAAAATTTTTTCAAGTTCCCTCAGAACAACGCCTGTAAGTAAGCTAACAAACATGGCAATAACATAGCACGCATAGGAGTTTTTCCATATGGTTACCATTGTTAAGGCACACAAATATTCGATTATTAAGGCACTTACAGTAAGCATTTGCAAATGTTTGGATTGCAATAACTATCCCATGTATAGGCTAAAGGGAACAAACTTATATTTTTGTTGCTGGTGAATAGAATAGGTGAGAGATCTGAACATTAAAAAATACACTTTTGTGATTTTTATTTTAACTATGTTAGTAGCTCTGATATTATTCTCTTATACAATGTATTTGTGGATTGGAATTGCGGGGGCTCTTCGTAAAGTAGAGGACAACATAGAAATTACTGGAATTCATGTTAGTAACTATGTTAATGGAAATGCTTCGGTATCAATAAATGTTTCCGTTTACAACCCAACAGAGTTTTCTCTACGAATCTCTTACATGGCGATTAAAGAAATACAGGTAAATGGACGTCATATACGACTTTACTCTGGAAGCCATCAATTTCCGAACACTTTTAAGTGTTTAAATTTAGGGTTGCAACCTTTTTCTGGCGAACTGATTAGTTTCAATTTTTCGTTAGATGAAAATATTTTAAACAGTGGAAATTGGACCCTTTTGCTTCGCGTACATATAAATACAATTTTCAACGAAGAAAATCCTTTAAGATTGGATGTTTTATGTGTTTATTAAGATTTAAATATTAAAAAGCTCAGTTTGCTATTAGCAAAGGAAAAGGTGGTTATCATTTATAAAGAAAAAGTTAATTATCCATTTAGCAAAGCTAGAGTTTACTTCAATGCTATCTCAGGGTTGGTTATATTTTTAATTTCAGCATACCTTTTAATTGTTTATTCCACCCTTGTATTACTTACTTTTTACCTAATTTTCTCTGCAATTGTTAGTTTTGGTTCTTTTAAACTTAAGCTTCACCTGTTGTATAAAATGCAAAAAGCTGAATTAGAAACTTTTGAAGAAGAAACTGGGAAATCTCAAAAATGGCTAATTATTTTGGTCGCCATTGCACTTGGAATAGTTTTACTTCTCCCAGTGGTATCAACTCTTTTCTTAGATCCTACAATATGGTTTATAATTTTTAGCGGTTTCGTAACAGGCATGAGTTTTTCTGAAGTACTACTTTATCTACAAGTTAGAAGCGCCTAGCTGAGCGGGAAGTGGCACGCTACGTAGCGGTCTTTGCCTGCTGGGATTATTTTTGGTTCTTCCCTTCTACATTTTTCTTTTGCATATGGACATCTTGGATGAAAACGACAACCTGATGGCAAGTTTATCGGACTAGGTACTTCACCTTTGATCACAATTTTTGTTCTTTTCGCTGTTGGA
This sequence comes from Candidatus Bathyarchaeota archaeon, assembly GCA_003662715.1. Next base: position 2,725 of record QMYO01000053.1, read on the forward strand.
TCCGGTACTGGAACAGCTGCAATAAGTGCCTCTGTATATGGGTGGAGAGGTTTTTGTATAACTTCTTCTGTCGGTCCCATTTCGACTATCTTTCCAAGGTACATTACAGCAATTCTATTACATAGGTATCTAGTCAATGCAATGTCATGTGTTATGTAAAGAAACGAACAATGTAATTTTCCAACGAGATGAAGTATTAGTTTTACTACTTCTGTTCTTGTTGATGCGTCAAGCATTGAAACTGGCTCATCTGCTACGATGAATTCAGGATTTAATATGAAAGCTCGCGCAATCGCAATTCTTTGCCTTTGTCCTCCACTCAATTCATGTGGAAATCTATACATGAACTCTTCGGGGGGAATGAGATCCATATCTTCTAAGGTCTTTGCGATTCTTTCTGTTGTTTCTTTAACACTTTGTGTCATTCCTTGAAGCCGAAGCGGTTCTTCCAAAATATCGTAAATGCTCATTCTTGGATTAAGTGATTCATAGGGATCTTGGAATATTATTTGTATTTTACTTCTCATTTTCTGCATTTCTTTATCTGATAGTTTCATTAAGTCTGTGCCTTTAAATTTCAAACTCCCGGATGTTGGCTCAATAAGTCTAATTATTCACCTTCCTGTAGTTGATGTTCAACATCCGCTTTCTCCTACTAGACCGAAAAGTTCTTTTATCTTTATGTCGAAGCTTATTCCGTCGACTGCTCGTACGAGAGGAACTTCTTTAGCTAAAATTGATTTAATTAACCCCATTTTAATGGGAAAATATTTTCTTAAGTTTTTTATCTCCATAATTGTTTCAGTCATTTTATTCACCCAACCAAATGGCACGCTACGTAGCGGTCTTTGCCTGCTGGGATTATTTTTGGTTCTTCCCTTCTACATTTTTCTTTTGCATATGGACATCTTGGATGAAAACGACAACCTGATGGAGGGTTAAGTAAATCTGGTGGAAAGCCTTCGATTGTTGAAAGTTCACGTCGAGGACCCGTTATGCTGGGAAAAGCTCCTATTAGTCTTTCAGTGTACGGATGTAATGGTTCTTTGTATATAGTGGCAATATCTCCTTGTTCAACTATTTTTCCTGCGTACATGATTGCAATTTTTTCACAAGTCTCAGCTATCATCGATAAGTCATGTGATATAACCAGCATTGAAATATGTAATTTTCTCTGCATTTCTTTCATCACTCTTAAAACTTGTGCTTCTATAATTACGTCTAATGCTGTTGTGGGTTCATCTGCTATTATTAGGCTAGGGTTGCATGCTAATGCCATTGCTATTATAGCACGTTGTTTCATGCCCCCACTTAACTCATGGGGGTATCTATCTACTCTTTCTGCTCCTATGCCTACTAGGTCCAAAAGTTTTCTAGCGCGTTCTAATGCTTCATTTTTTGTAATTTGCTCGTGAAGAAGGATTGCTTCAGCTATTTGATCGCCAACATTCATTATGGGGTTAAGTGAGTTCATAGCTCCTTGGAATATTACTGATATTTTCTTCCATCGGTAATTTTTGCGCCATTCTTCTTCAGGTATTTCAAGGAGATTTTTTCCTTCAAATAAGATTTTTCCACCGATTATTCTTCCGTTTGAAGGCAGCAGTTTTAGAATTGCTAATGCTGTTGTAGTTTTTCCGCATCCTGATTCGCCAGCAAGTCCAAAGGCTTCTCCTTTCTCTATTTTGAAGCTAACATCATCTACTGCCCTTACGTGTCCTCGCATTATTTGAAAGTATGTTTTTAAATTTTCAACTCTTAGAAGTTCCATTTCATCTTCTCCTTCTTAATTTTGGATTGACTATTTCGTCAAGTGCGTGTCCTACAAATACGAATGCAACGCATAGAAGGGTTATGGCAAAACCTGGGGGCAGTATATACCACATTGCTAAGGATTTGTAGGCTCCACGTTCTTGTGCTTCATGTAGCATTTTTCCCCATGTAGGAGCGAAGGGGTCTCCAAATCCGAGGAAACTTAATGCGGCTTCTGTTAATATTGCTCCTGGCACTGCCAGCACCATTGACGCAACTGCTATTGGAAGTACATTAGGTATTAAGTGGCGGGTTATTAAATACATGCTTGAGCCTCCTGAGGCTCTAGCGCTTTCTATAAATGCTGTTTCTCTTAGTGAGAGGACACGGGATCTAATGACTCGTGATAGTCCTTGCCAACCGAAAATTGCGATAAGCAGTACTATGAAATACACGTTTGGTTTGTAATAAGCTGATAGTGCCAAAAGTAGTGGCAGTACAGGGAGGCATAGGAGAATGTCTACAATACGCATTGTGATTTCATCTATTATTCCTCCGAGGTAACCTGAAGCTACACCAAAGAATAATCCTAGTGTTGTTGAGATTACGGCTGCCAATGAACCTACAATTAATGAGATTCTTGATCCGTATACTAGCTGAGAAAATGTATCTTTTCCGTAGGAGTCTGTTCCTAACAGTCCGAATCTTGATCCCCAAATGATAAATCGGCTGTTTTCATCAATTTTTAATGTAAGGGAAGCGTTTTCAGAATTTGGTTTAACTATTAGAAATAGTTTTATCGTGTACATTCCTTTTGTTGAAAGTATCTCTTGGGCTGGAAAGTCTCGTGATTTAGAGTCTGCCTCTGCCGTAGCTTTGAGTTCTGCTTGCTCTGCTGCTCTAGGTTCATAAATTATTTTGAAGTCTTCCCATTTTGCTATTCCTGTTGTGTTCCAGTAGCCGTACCACCAGTTGTTCCAGAAGAATGTAACGTTTTCATCTGATTTATGGGGTAGGTTTGGCCATGTTTCGTTTATTCTTTGGAACTCCTCGTTGTAGGTATTGTTGTAAAAGGTTTCAAAATCTATGCCTGTGTCTTTTACTTCTTCCCATAGTTCCAGTAATGTTGTGTTCGAGTAGCCGTACCACCAGTTGTTCCAGAAAGTTGTGAAATTTTCTTCTGTACCGTATGTTTTTTCATAAAGCCACCTTCTTACTCGCTCTTGACCAGAATATGTGCTGTTATAGTACAACTCTATACCAATAATGCTTAAGTATTTTTCATAGGCCTCTTCGTAAAGCTCTTCATAAATCATTCTGCGTCGTAAAGATTGGGAGCCTGATGTTGCAAGCCAAGAACCTCCTTGCATGTTCCAAAGTTCGTCTTTGACTTCTATGTGTTTTGTGGCATCGCTATATTCTCTTCCAAATAGTAAGTATTCTTCGCCGTTTGGCGTAGTGATGTTAACTTCTAAGCGGTAAGTTACATTTTTAAGGGATGCTTGCCAAATGATTGCTGTTTCAAAGCTTTTGGGGGTTTGATATGTGTAATTAAATTGAACTTGGAAGGTATATGTTTGAAATGTTCCTATTTCTTCTGAAGTGGGAGAGTAGCTAATTTTTAAGTCTGTATAATTCATAGTTATTGATTCATAGTCTTGCGTGGGAGTAAAGTTTAGGGGTATACGAATAGTTGGCGGGTATTCTTGGTATTGTGAAAAAACAGCTAGCCATTCAGGAACAGCGTATTCTGCTGCTACTCTTGGCGTGTTTATTGCGGGGTACGGTGCTATTACATCTGCAAATATAGCTACTACGACGTAGATGCCTATAATGATTAATCCGGCTATTCCAATTTTGTTGTGGCCGAAATCTATCCAAAAGTTCTTGATTTTTCTTGAATAAATTTTTCTTTTTTCTTTGCTCAATATTGACATTTCATATCACCTTCTCATTCCTACACGTATACGTGGGTCAAGGAATCCGTAGATTATATCTGATAGTAAGTTTGCTAGTATCATTAACACGGCATAATTGTATAGCACTGCTTGGGCTACGGGATGGTTTCCTGAAGTCAATGAAGATATGTACCATCTGCCAATTCCTGGCCATCCAAAAATGGTTTCGGTTAATACGGCGCCTGTTACGATTCCAGGTATAGACATAGCAATCATAGTTGCTATTGGCGGTAATATGCTTCTGAACGCATGTTTATATAATACAGCTCTTTGAGATACGCCTTTTGCTTTTGCTGTGAGAACGAAGTCTTCTGTGAGGGCGTCGACCATAAGGTTTCGGGTATACAGTGCCCACGATCCGAATCCTGCTATTACAAGTGTTGTTATGGGTCCTATTGCATGCCAGACTTTATCGACGAATAGTGCAAAGGGGTCTGTGGGGGGTGGTATGGAAACCACTCCTTGGGGAGGTAATATTCGGATACCGAAAATAATTGTTGTATAGTAGGAGAAGAAAAGTAAGAAAAGTATTTGGATAAAGAATGTGGGAAATCCCCATGTTAGAAGTCCGAACCCTATTACTGTGGCATCGGTTTTTTTCCCTCTTCGCGAGCCAGCTAGAACTCCTAAAGGTATGCCTACGGATATGCTTCCGATAAGTGCGGCGCCTAAGATTACTATTGTGTTCATTAGGCGCCATGACATTTCGTTTGCAATTGGTGTGGGAGGGTTTGTGAATTGATATCCGTAGTTCCATGTTATGAGGTTCCAAAGATACAGTGCGTATTGGTCTGGGAACAGGTTTTTATTTAATCCCCAGAGTTCTTCCATAGCTTCTTTATACCCTGCTTTTTCTATGTTTGGGTCTATTATAAGAGCAGCTGGGTTTTCAATGGGGTGAAGTACCCTAAATATAATGAAGTTAAGCGTTATAACAACATATAATATAAAAAGACTTGTCAAAACTCTTTTGACCAAGTATCCTTTCATTCCTTATCTCCCTAAGAATGTGATAGATGTTTAACATTTAAGCTTAACGATTTGTACTTTGAGGAGAAAATGTCGATAAAGGCGGGTGTAACTATTTTCCATAAGACTTTTAAATGTGATCAACTGTAAATTATGTTGCTGAAATAGGGAGAAGGAGAAAAGAAAATGTCTAGAAAAATGTTTATTGCTGGATTAGCAGTGCTATCTATAATATTGGCTTTGCTTCCTTCATCGGCCTTTGCTGCTGTTGAGCTTATAGGTCATCCGCGTTTCGATGAAGTTTGGATGGTGCCGATTTCAGATCCAAGCGCGGCTACTACCGCTTTTCAAACATGCGACGCTGACATGTACCCCGACATGATTGTATGGGACAACGTTCAGAAACTTCTTGACGAAAATAACACGATTTTATCTGCTCCTGGATTCCACTTCTGTTATTTAGGTATCAACACTCGAAGCTATGTTCCAGATGATGCTGAGCAACCAGATGCTGGCCGCCAGTTAGCGCCGTTAAACTTTACAGCCTTTAGGCAGGCTCTCGCGTGGTCTGCCCTTTCAAAGGAGCAGAAAGAAGCAGCTATTCTTGAAATCTACGGTGGTCCAATTAACACGGCATGCGATACTGTTGTGCCTCCGGCTCTTGGAGTTTGGCATGATACGTCGGTGGTGGCTCCAGGCGGCAACTTCACCAAGGCTAGAGAGTTGTTGTTGGCTGGCGGCTTCTACATTGATGGCACTACTTTGTATCAGCCGAACGGCGAGGCTGTAAGAGCGGATATTGAAGTGTTATCGCCTTCTGCTGCTCCCACATCTGTCGCTTTCACTCAAAAGTTTGTTGACCAGTGGAACGAGTTCTTCCACACCTTCTTAGGCGTAACCAACCCCACCTTTACCAACAACGCAGTAGACTTCAACGCTGAATTGGTTCCGAGAGCCTTCTTATACAGGAACTTTGACATTTACTTCCTCTGCTGGGGCTTAGGCAGATTCCCAGACTACCTCTACGACTTCTTCCACAGCAGCCAGGACTTTCCATGGGGCTACAACAGCCCAGGAATAGCGGACCCAACCCTTGACGCTTACTTGGA
>QMYO01000054.1 GCA_003662715.1 Candidatus Bathyarchaeota archaeon
CTGCAACGAAGGGAGCAACATAGTCTCCTGCATGCAGCACAAGCTTAACCTTTTCTTCGTTTAATCTCTTCACAGCTTTATCCAACAAGGGCAAACGGTCATGCGTGTCCGCCATAATGCCGATTAAAATTTTCTGCAACCTCCTTCTCTTTTTTTAGTTTATAGGAATTGTATTCTACTTGGGCTTATGTAAAAAAACTTGCGGAGTACATAATATGTATCGCATGTAACAGCGGTTGTCAAATAGACCTTTAGGTTTATATCCAAGATAAGACTCGAATTTATAGAAAGATTGATGGAAACGATGATGGATACCCGAATGATAGCAAGCGGTAAAGCTCTACTAACCCAAAGAATAAAAGTTTCTCGGGGAGAAATCCATATTATTGATGAACGCTGCAAACAATGCCGTTTGTGCATCGAACTCTGTCCTAAAGAGGTGCTCCAAGAATCCGAGAAAGTGAACGAAAAAGGCTATCATCTTCCAGAAGTTATAGAGAAACCAGAAGAGGGAAAAATCTGCGTCGCATGCGGTATCTGTGAAATAGCATGCCCAGAATATGCCATATGGGTTAAAGAAAAAAAGAAAAACCATCAAAACGGTGAGATTAATGGGAAAAGCAGTTCTAACCGGTAAACACTTCTGGTACGGCGACATCGCCATAGCCGAGGGAGCAATAGCAGCCGGTTGCCGATTTTTCGCTGGATATCCAATTACTCCCGCAAGCGAAATAGCTGAGCACATTTCTAGAAGATTTCCGGAAATAGGTGGAATATTTATCCAATTCGAAGACGAACTCGCAGCGATGGCTGCAATCCTAGGAGCCTCTTGGGCAGGAGCCAAATCAATGACCGCAACCTCTGGACCCGGGCTAAGCCTAATGATGGAGAACCTTGGCTTAGGAGTGGTTATGGAAGTCCCAACTGTCATTGTGGACATCCAGCGAGGAGGCCCAAGTACAGGTCTTCCAACGCTTACTGCTCAAGGAGATGTTATGCAAGCGAAATGGGGAAGTCATGGTCCATATGAAATAATAGCCCTTTCGCCTGACTCACCGCAGGAAGCTTTCGATCTCACAATACGTTGCTTTAACCTCGCAGAGAAATATCGAGTTCCTGTAATTCTTCTCGCAAGCGAAACCGTTGGACATAGTGCCGGAAAAGTGATTGTCCCACCTGAAGATGAAATAGAGCTTATTGAAAGGAAAAAGCCTACAGTGCCACCCGAAGAATATCTACCTTACAAACCCGATGAAGATTTAATTCCTCCAATGGCTTGTGCAGGTGAAGGGTACGCTATCTGCACAACAGGGCTCACTCACGATGAAAAGGGTTATCCAGATGTAAGCGCGGAGGCACAAGAAAAGCTGGTTAGACGCTTGAATGATAAAATTCGGAAACACAGGGAGGAAATCGTTGATGTGGAAGAGGAGAACATGGAAGACGCAAAGATCGCAGTGGTCTCTTACGGACAAGTTTCTCGACCTGCAAAAAGAGCAGTTAAAATTGCCCGAGAAGAGGGAATCAAGGTGGGAAGTATAAAACTTATCACTGTCTGGCCCTTTGCAGAGAACGTTATACGAAAATGGTCCAAGCAAGTGGAGACGTTCATCGTTCCAGAATTGAACTATGGTCAAATCTATTTGGAGGTAAAGAGGGAAGCAGCAGGAAATTCTGAAACTGTTCTAATTCCAAGGATGGGAGGTAGACTAATTACTCCACAAGAAATCTATCGAGAAATCAAAAAGGTGAGCAAATAAATGAGCTGGAAGATGACAAAAGAGAAAGAACCCTTTCTTTCCGAAGAATTACATCCTATGGATCGGTGGCTTAGATCAGAGCGGATGCCCCATATCTGGTGTGCGGGATGCGGCATCGGCTCTACATTGTACGCTTGGGCTAGAGCGCTGGATAGTGTTGGAATAGATAGGAAGAAAGTGGTGTATGTATCTGGAATAGGTTGCTGTGGTAGAGGATCAGGCTATTTGAATGTGGATGGTTTTCATACCACTCATGGTAGAGCTATTCCATTTGCTACTGGAATTAAGCTTGTCAAGCCAAATTTGTGTGTGAACGTTATATCTGGAGATGGAGACCTCTTCTCTATTGGAGGCAACCATTTTATCCATGCGTGTAGAAGGAACGTAGATTTGCTGGTCATTTGCACTAACAACTTTATTTACGGCATGACAGGTGGTCAGCTTGCAGCCACTACTCCGCTGGGAGATTATTCAACCACTTCTCCATATGGGAACATTGAACCTCCATTTAACACGCCTTATTTAGCGGATGCATCAGGAGCTGTGTATGTCGCGAGATGGACGAGCATCCATGTAAGATTGTTAGAAAAATCCATCGCTGAAGCATTGAGAATGAAAGGCTTTCGATACATTGAGGTTCTTTCGCCATGTCCAGTAAACTATGGGAGGCGGAATAAACTTCGTGAAGTGGATGCCATTGCGAAATGGTTTTGGCAGTCCTCCGTGATTAAACATGACGCAGACACAAGTGAGGTTCAAATCGAGAAAGGAAAGCCTATCATACTTGGAAACTTCGTCAAGCGGGAGAAGCCATCATATTATGAGGAACTAAAGAGATTGGAGGAAAAGGTGAAAAGGGCGGCTGAGGCGAAAAAATGAAACCAGAAAGCAGAAAGGAGGTCATGTTCGCGGGATTTGGAGGTCAAGGAATCGTGACTGCTGGCTATATCACTGGTGAAGCAGCAGTTGTTTACGATGGTAAAGAAGCAACTTTAACACAGGTTTATGGACCTGAGGCGAGAGGGTCTGCTTGCTACAGCGGGGTGGTGATTAGCGAGGAAGAGATTAGTTATCCCTATCTCCTTAGCCCTCAGATTATGGTGATAATGAGTCAAGAGGCTTACGAAAAGTTTCTGTCCAAGCTCCAGCAAGGGGGAGTGTTGATTGTTGACAGCACCATAGTTAAACCTGACGAACGGGCAGAGAAATATCGGCTTTATAAGGTGCCCGCCACTGAGATTGCCGAAAAGATGGGAGTGCGAGTTGTTGCAAACGTTGTCATGCTTGGCTTTTTGGGGAAGATATGGGATGCAATAAGCGTTGAGGCGCTTCAGGAGGCTGTTAAAGCTAGGGTTCCGAAAAAATATCTAGAGTTGAATCTTAAGGCGTTTCAGACAGGAGTGAAACTGGGCGAAGAGGCTTTGAAGAGAGGGTAACATAAATGTTGAACTTGAACAAAGGCAGTTTCTTAGATGAGGGAGCATTGTGAAAGCAGACGTGAAGAAGCATCGGCTTGACAAGAAGTTGATTCTGGAAAGGAAGACGCTGGCTGTGCGGCACGTTCTCGTATTAGACGATGACCGATGCATTGGCTGCGGAATTTGTGAAATTATATGTCCCAAGCAGTCTCCCAAGCTTTCCCCACCCGTGACACGAGATGGACGATTGGTGCAGAAACCTTGCGTTGACTTTGAAGCCGATAAATGTGTATTCTGTGGCGTATGCGTTGACCTCTGCCCAACAAATGCTCTAAAAATGGAGATAAACGATGAACCGAGACTACCAATATTTGAGGTTGAAGCCTTCCCCACTCTCAGGAAGGAGATAAGGGTTGATGCAAAAAAGTGCTGGTACGGCGATGTAACAGCTACTTGTGAGGTTGCATGTGAAAAAGCATGTCCAACCGAAGCTATAGATGTGACTGTTCAAAAGATAGGGCAAGAATCAGCGGAAAGAATAGTTGATTTCAAAATACTTGAAGAAGAATGTATCTTTTGCAAAAAATGTGAAGCTGCATGCCCAGAGGATGCTATCTATGTTGTAAAACCTTTTAGAGGTTCTCTTCAGGTGGACACCAACTTATGTCCAGAGGGTTGTCAGATTTGTGCGGATATTTGCCCAAGTGATGCTATCATAATAGATGAGGACAAGAAACTTGTGGTTACCGAAGAATTTTGCATTTATTGTGGGGCTTGCCAACTAGTTTGTCCAGAGAAAGCGATAAAAGTTAACAGAACACAAGTCTTGCATACTGATGTTAAATCGGGGACTTGGTTTAAAGCATTAGAGAAACTGACTTCATATAGCTCCTTGCTTAAAGAGATGCGTTCTAAATCTGGGAAAAAGAAGTACGCACGTGTCAAGAAGCTGAAAAGTGTTTGATGCGATAAAAAAGAAGAAAGTGTAGGATTCTCAAAAGGTTCTAAACGCATAAGATAGACACATTAATAAACATAAGAAACACGAAGAAGCAAAAGAGGAGTTTCCCAAATGGAAAAAGTAAGGGTAGTTCTATATGGTGTCGGAGCAATAGGAAGCCGCATCGCTAAGTTCCTGTTAGATAAAAACGGAGTGGAAATTGTTGGCGCCATTGACGTGGCGAAAGAAAAAGTTGGGAAGGACCTAGGCGACGTATTAGATATAGGCAAACGGCTAAAAATCAGAGTCTCTGATGACCCAGATGCCGTGCTTTCTAAAACAAACGCTAACATAGTAATTCACTCAACCACCTCATTCCTAAAACAAGCACATCCCCAAATAGCCAAAATCATAGAACACGACGTGAATGTGGTGTCAACCTGCGAAGAACTGTCCTACCCCTACGCCACAGACCCAGAACTCGCAAAGAAACTTGATGAATCAGCTAAAAAACATAAAGTAACCGTTTTAGGCACAGGCATAAACCCGGGCTTTATGATGGATACGCTGGTCATCACTCTCACGGGCGTGTGTCAAACGATTGAAAGAATCAAAGCGACTAGGATATTAGATGCAACAAAGCGTAGAATTCAATTCCAGAAAAAGATAGGAATCGGGCTCACAATCGACGAGTTTAAGGAGAAAATGGAAAAAAAGAATATAACCTTACACGTCGGACTAGAGCAGTCCATTTCTCTAATAGCGAGCGCTTTGGGCTGGGAACTGAATGAGATAAGGGTGGAAAACGAGGCTATCAAAGCTAAGCAGGGTAAAGTAGTTGGATTAAGACAACGTGGACGCGGCATAAAACAAGGAAAGGAGATTATAACGCTTGACCTTCAAGCTTACGTAGGCGCAGAAGAGGAATACGACTACATCGACATTGAAGGAACGCCAAGCATCCATGTGAAGTCGTCGCCTGGAATACATGGCGACCTTGGAACAGTGGCTGTAATCGTCAACTCCATTCCAAAAGTGATAAACGCTGAGCCAGGTCTTGTGACCATGAGGGACCTACCTATTCCATCTGCAACGCCTGAAGACATGAGAACTTACCTAAAGAAATGAATTCCTATCTGTTGTATGACGCATCTTATATGGATGATTACAAACGATTAATCTAGGTGGTTAACATGGTTAATTGCGCTGGAGTTCATAAAAAAGGAACAATTTCTCTCCATGATGTGTTGAAGGCTATACGGGATAAACCAGATTTTAACAAGGCAGGTGCACTAGCGATTTTTGTAGGTGTAGTTCGCGGCGAAACTCTTGAAGGCGAAAGCGTGAAGAGACTGGAGTTAGAGGCATATGAAGAAAAGGCTAACGAGGTTCTTGAAAACATCTGCAAAGACCTTCAGAGAAGAGAAGGCATAATCGATGTGCAAATCCACCATTTTATTGGAGAATTTGATGTTGGCGAAGATTTGGTTTACGTTGCGGTGGCTGGTGCTCACCGACATAACGTGTTTCCAGCTTTGAAGGAAGCTGTAGAGCGGTATAAGAAAGAGGTTCCAATATTCAAGAAGGAGCACGTAATCAATGAAAAGGGCTCAACTAAATCTTTCTGGGTTACTGAACGGAAAACCGAAACGTCTCGATAATTACCAGTCCTACCCCTTTCCCCTCATATGCGAAGTATGTTGCAAAAGTTGCTCTTTTCTATGCTTTATTACTTCGCAAGCATGCACCGCAACAGCTTAGAGCAAGTCAGACATTCATCAGGAAGCGACTCGTCTCTTGCATGCGTTTTTAAGTATCCAAAATGATGGGGGCACGATTTTGAATTCGTTTCTTCCAGTTTTTTCGGGTGCTCAACTGGAATTGGCGTAGGTCTTTGCGGTTCTTTGTCTCGTATGGGAACTTTATCCAGTTTAGCTATACAGTGTGGACAGACGTAATAGCTTTCTGTAGGCGTCTTTGATAAATCCTTTAGCAGAAGAGGGTCTCCGAATGCTTTTCCGCATTTCGGGTTGGGACAAATTAGGCTGGGTTCCTGTAGTGTCACACTTACACCTCGTTAAGTGTTTATACGTTCTTCTTGTATACAATAGGCACAAACTTATATATTAAGTCTTCTGTCTTAATACATATTTAGAATATGAACCCCACATAACCAAATCAGCCAATTACCATCAAAACCTCAAAACACTCATTTACATCTTCATAATCATATCATAGTATGAAAGAAGACTGCTCATTATGCGGCGCGACTTTTCCGCAACTCTCCCTCATTCGTTGTCCTAGATGCGGAAAACTGTACTGCAGAAACTGCGTCATCTTCTCATGGGATAGAAGCCTTTTAAGAAACGTTCCCACTTGTCTAAACTGCGCTAGAAAGCTTGTTTCGCCGAGAAGAACGAGGAAAATTGGAACCAAGTACAGCCCACTTGGTAGATATCTAGCTCGGCGACAACCATCTACAAGTTATGTCACACTTAGTTTTGCTGAAATCGAAAAGATAATTGAAGATAATCTTCCTTCTTCAGCGTTTGAGCATCAGCATTGGTGGAGTAACGCGGCTAGTCGTGCTCAAGCTAAAGCATGGCTGAACGTAGGGTGGATAGTGCAGGACGTTAATTTAGATGATAAAACTGTAATCTTCAAAAGAATACGAAAACCTGAAACAAAACTTGACAGAAAACGGGAAAGAGACGTTGCGGTTTCAACCAAGAAGTCTTTTCAACCGCCCAAACCTCAAAAACCTCCAAGAAGAATGCCTTCTAAAACTAAAATAGCGCTTACTCTGGCTCGGCTAAAAAATGTGGAGCGTAGAAAACGCTCTATGAAAACGTATCGTGGCAAGTTTAAGCCGAAACCTGCTTTTGAAAAGAGACTTTATAGGTCAGAAGAGACGCCTGACAAGCAAGATTAGTTATGGTTTTAGACTGAATTACCAAAGGCACTGATTTCCTACTGAAAAACATGCTTTGCCTGAGTTGTTCTACATTTCTTCCATTATTTTTAAGCATTCCATCATCATTTCTTTACATTTTTCTCTTATTTCCGGGGACATTTCTTTTATCATTTTCCTACAGTCATTTTTGTCGAAATCTTTCATCATATTAGCCATTAAAGCGGGCATGTCCTTCATTATGATAGGCATGATTATTTCCATCATTTCCATCTTCTCCTCATCACTCATGCTGGACATAAACTCCTGAATTATTTTCTGCTTCTCCTCTTTGCTCATACCAGCTATGAATTGCTTTATCATCGCTTCCATCGTAACAAACCTCCCAACACATTTGTATAGGTCTATAAATAATTTTAATGCAAAAAATCGTTTTTTGTACCAAAAAAGTGGATAAGAGCACAGGTTATAAAAAGATGTCTTAAGTTTTTGTTCCTACCAGTTTCTTAAGTTCTTCGTAGGCCTTTTTAACTTCCTCAACAGACGCTTCATCTTCAAGCGTAGAGATGTCTCCTATTGGCATATCCATTAAAACAGCCTTTAACACTCTCCTCATAATCTTGCCGCTTCTTGTTTTAGGAAGACTGTTCACGAAGTAAATTTCCTCTGGAGTAGCTATTGGACCTATAACCTCGCGCACGTGCATTTTTATCTCCTTCTTCAACTTGTCTGTAGGCTCATAGCCTTGTTTCAGTATAGCGAAGATAACTACGCTTTCGCCCTTAACCTCATGGGGTTTAGCTATGGCTGCGGCTTCACTTACAGCGGGATGAGATATCGCGGCGCTTTCTAGCTCCATGGTTCCTATTCTATGTCCAGCAATTTTCAATACTTCATCAGCTCGTCCCAACAACCAGAAGTAGCCATCAGCATCTCTTATGGCATAATCTCCTGTATAGTAGACTCCTGGAAACTTCGACCAATAGGTTTCCTTATACCTTTTCGGGTCTTGATACAGGGTCATGAGCATTCCTGGCCAAGGTTTCTTAATTACAAGGTAACCTTTGACGCCTGGAGGAACTGGTTTACCGTTCTCGTCAACTACCTCTGCATCAATACCGGGCAACGGCAGAGTTGCTGAGCCAGGTTTGAGAGGAACAAGTTCTATTCCCGGTGCGGGAGATATCATAAATCCTCCTGTCTCTGTTTGCCACCAAGTATCCACTATTGGGCACCTTTCTTCTCCTATATTTTTGTAATACCAAATCCAAGCTTCTGGATTAATCGCTTCGCCGACGCTGCCTAGTATTTCCAAACTTGAGAAGTCGTGCTTCTTGGGCCATTCATTTCCATACCTCATGAGCAATCTGA
>QMYO01000055.1 GCA_003662715.1 Candidatus Bathyarchaeota archaeon
GAACTTATGAAGGCTCTCGGTTTGTACGTCCTGAAGCGGAGGGCTGCCCGCATCTGATTTTGTCCAACTTCAGTTGTCACGATGGCATCATTTGGCAAGATTTTGCGGAGTTCCTTTATCAGTCGCGGAGGTTTCAGATCTTTTTCGCCGCCAGATATTTTGTCTTTAAGCTGCTCCTTAGCTTCTTGAACCCTCTTAAACCATTTAGAACTCTCTCTCTTCTGTAATTTGCTAGTCAACAACTGGTAGATCACCTTAAGGGTTTTTTTTGCATCGGCTACAATTGGTACGTTAACATCCACATTTTTCCCAATTTCCGCCGAGTCTATATCGATGTGAATGATTTTTGCGTCGGGGCAAAACTCGTCCAGCTTTCCAGTGGTTCTATCTGAAAATCTTGTGCCCACCGCTAAAATGACGTCAGCCTCTAAGATCAGCTTGTTTGCAGCAAGAGCCCCATGCATACCTATGTTTCCTAGAGACAGAGGATGATTTTCTGGGAAGCATCCCTTTCCCATGAAAGTAGTTGCTACCGGTGCCATCAATAGTTCAGCCAGCGCCAAAAGCTCTGGGGAAGCGTTTGAGGCAATTACTCCTCCCCCCGCTAGAATTATAGGACGCTCAGCTTTGAGGAGGAGCTCAACGGCTTTCTTAACCTGAAGTGGATGCGGATTTATCTTAGGTTTGTAGCCTCGAATTTCAACGTTATCCGTAAACTTCATTTCCGCAGTCTCCGTTTGCACATTCTTGGGAAGATCAATTAAAACTGGTCCAGGTCTGCCTGTGGTAGCTATGTAAAAGGCTTGTTTCACTATTTCTGGGATTTCCGAAGCCTGCTTCGGTTGATAATTATACTTTGTGATTGGAGTGGTGATGCCGATTATGTCTGCTTCTTGGAAGGCGTCTTTACCTATCATATAAGATGAGTTAACGGCAAAGGCGTTGACTTGACCTGTGAAAGCGATGACTGGTGAAGAATCCATGTAGGCATTAGCGATGCCTGTGACTAGGTTTGTTGCTCCTGGTCCTGACGTAGCCATGCAGACTCCTGGTCGTCCGCTTGCACGGGCGTATCCGTCGGCTGCGTGGGCTGCGCATTGCTCATGTCGGGCAAGAATGTGTCTTATCTCGGAAGTTTCGTATAGAACATCGTATACTGGGAGGACTGCTCCTCCAACTATGCCGAAGATGGCTTTTACTTTTTGTCGCTTCAGTGCTTCTACAACGGCTTGAGCGCCTGACATTTTAGTCATTTCTCATATCTCTCCTTTTAAGTTGCATTTCATAACCATAACTATGTGTATACGAGGATTCGAAGCAAAACCATGTGAGAGTCCGTTCACTAAGTTTTCTGAAGAAAATTTTGGGAAAGCTAATGTACGAGGAAGTGATCCCTCACGTTTTTTGTCCTCCATCGGAACGGATTCTCCTTTATCACAATAGATTTTTCCTTAAAAAGGTTTTGCCTTAAATCTTATCTGTCACGTCGTCTCTGCTTACTTGCCGCCACGTTTGTTGTGGTCAGCCATTAACACGTTCATGCCGCTAAGCACTGCTTCAACGCTTGCCATAACTATGTCTTCTCGAACTCCCATGGCTGTCGCTGTTCTGTCTCCCCTACGTAAACGTACAATCACCTCTACCATGGCGTCGGTGCCGCCTGTGATGGCTTTGACGTGATACTGCTCTAGATGGATTGGCTCAACGACTAGGATGGCTTTTCTCACAGCGTTTATTGCAGCATCCACGGGACCCACTCCAGTTGCTGCTTCTGAAACCACTTTATTGTTGAGTTTAAGTCGCACTGATGCGGTTGAGGTAACGCGGTCTCCTGTGACAACGGTTAGTTCTTCAAGCTCTATTGGACGACTTTGAGGTAAACCCATAACCGCTTCTGCGACTGCCAATAAGTCAGCGTCTGTGACTTTCTTGCCTTTATCTCCTATGGTTTTCACTCGCGTGGAAATCTCTTTGAGCTGTTCGTCGGTTGGATGTAGTCCCATCGTTTCTAGGGATGACTTAAGACCATGAGAGCCTGAGTGTTTGCCAGCTACTATTCGTCTAGTGACTCCTACCACTTC
Source organism: Candidatus Bathyarchaeota archaeon (assembly GCA_003662715.1). The sequence continues at coordinate 2,082 of QMYO01000055.1, forward strand.
TGGAGATATTGGCTCATATGTTGATGGATGAGACAGTATGGCGTGTGTGTGGATGCCTGCTTCGTGAGTGAAGGCGTTTTCGCCTACAATTGCCTTGTTTGGTTGAACTGGAATTCCGGTTAGTCGAGCCACCAAGGTTGAGGTGGAGTATAAAAGTTCAGTTTTTATTCCCAACTCCACGCCGTAGATGAGTTTCAGAGCAACAGCAATCTCTTCTAAAGCTGCGTTTCCAGCTCTCTCTCCTAACCCATTGATTGTTGCATGAACTTGGTCGGCGCCTGCTCTCAGGGAGGCTATCGAGTTTGCTACGCCCATTCCGAAGTCGTCGTGGCAGTGGGCGCTGATGATTGTGTCTTTAAAGGCTTTTCTCATGTCTGAGAAGAAGTTGTAGGCTTTTTCAGGGGTTAAAACTCCCACTGTATCGCATGGACAAATTCTGTCCGCGCCTACGGAGATTCCTTTAGCAAAGAATTCTTTAACAAAGTCAAAATCGCTTCTGGTGGCGTCTTCAGCTGAGAGTTCAACAATGAGTCCATGGTCCTTTGCGTATTGAACGGATTCTTCTACGGTTTTTAGAATTTCCTCTCTGGTTTTCTTCAATTTGTATTGAAGGTGTAGGTCTGAGGTGGGAATAACCAAATGCACGCTTTGAGCATCGCATTTCAGTGCAATGTCTATGTCTTTCTTTACTCCTCTAACGAAGCAGCAGACTTCTGCTTTGAGTCCTTCGTTGGCGATGAGTTTTACTGCTTCTTCTTCTCCTTTAGAAACTGCGGCGAAGCCAGCTTCGATGACGTCTACTCCGAGTTTGTCTCGGCTTTTGGCGATTCTTAGTTTGTTTTCGGGTGTTAAGGAAACTCCGGGGGTTTGTTCTCCATCTCTTAGGGTGGTGTCGAAAATACGTATTTTCTTAGGGAAGGCGTTCAATAAAGCGATACCCCATTTTAGTTCGCCTTTATTTGGCGAGGGTAACATTAAATATAAAGGTTTTGGTTCCATACACTAACGAACACTCACATGACTTGAGGGTTGAAGTTTGAGAAGCGACGAAATAAAACGTGGATTTAAAAGAACCCCCCACAGAGCCCTGTTAAAAGCCCTCGGAATTACAGACAGCGATATGGATAAGCCATTCATCGCTGTGGTTAACAGCTTCACCACCGTGGTTCCAGGTCACATCCACCTAAACCAAATCGCTGAAGCCGTGAAAGCAGGAGTCAGAGTTGCTGGCGGAGTACCCTTCGAATTCAACACAATCGCTGTATGTGATGGCTTAGCCATGGGTCACGAAGGAATGCGATACTCCCTTCCATCCAGAGAAGTTATTGCCGACTCCATTGAAATCATGGTTCAAGCCCACAGATTCGATGGTATGGTTTTGGTTACAAACTGCGACAAAGTGACCCCAGGTATGTTGATTGCTGCAGCTAGACTTAACATACCATCAATAGTTGTGACTGGCGGACCTATGCTCGCAGGCTGCTTAAACGGAGAGAAGGTTGGTTTTGCCACGGTTTCTGAAGCTGTGGGAAAGTTTGTTGCTGGCGAAATTAGTGAGGAAGAACTGAAGAGATTGGAGGATGTGACATGTCCTGGCTGCGGCTCCTGCAGCGGCATGTTCACAGCCAACACCATGGCGTGCATAACTGAAGCCTTAGGAATGTCTCTTCCAGGTTGCGGCACCGCCCTTGCCGTAAGCGCTTTAAAGTTGAGGATAGCCCGAGAGAGCGGAGAAAGAATTCTCGCCCTAATAAAAGAGGACTTAAAACCATCAGACATCATGACCATAAAGGCTTTCGAAAACGCCATAATGGTGGACATGGCTTTAGGAGGCTCCACTAACGCAGTGCTACATCTCTCAGCTATCGCAAGCGAAATGGGAGTTTCCCTACCCCTAAACCTCTTCGACGAAATAGGTAGGCGAGCCCCTCACCTATGCAACATGGTTCCAAGCGGACCATACGCATTAGAAGACTTAGACGCAGCAGGCGGAATCCCTGCCGTCATGAAAGAGCTAGCTCCTCTTCTCCATTTAGACGCAATTACCGTAACGGGCAAAACCGTGAAAAACAACATCGAAAAAGCCAGAGTAACCAACGCGGAAGTGATTCGCCCCCTTTCTAATCCCGTTCATAAAGAAGGAGGAATCGCCATATTACATGGAAACCTAGCGCCTAAAGGAGCCGTGATTAAAACCGCAGCAGTCTCACCTAAAATGCTCATTCACAAGGGACCAGCCAAAGTTTTCAACTCTGAAGAAGAAGCCATGAAAGCTATAGTTAGCAGGAAGATAAAGCCTGGCGACGTAGTGGTTATCCGATATGAAGGACCAAAGGGAGGACCTGGCATGAGAGAAATGCTGTCGCCAACAGCCACCATAAGTGGCATGGGCTTAAGCGATTCGGTTGCGCTTATAACGGACGGCAGGTTTTCCGGAGCCACCAGAGGACCATGTATAGGACATGTGTCGCCTGAGGCAGCAGAAGGTGGACCAATAGCCATTTTGAAAGACGGAGACATGATTGAAATCGACATCCCAAAGAGAAGTCTAAGAGTAGAGCTGGAAGAGAAAGAAATAGAGAACCGTTTAAAGTTGTGGAAGCCGAAGCCGCCGAAAATTAAACGAGGCTATCTAGCAAAATACTCCTCGCTTCTCTAAAGACTGAAAAAAGCTGGAGATTCCTTTCACTTTTCAACATGAAAACTATATTTATTATTTAATAACAACAGCGCCCACAAATTATATATAGCGTTAAGCAAGAAACCGTTCGTTTCCGAATTATGAAGGGAGGCATGTTCGCAACATCTAAAAAGTTGATAAACTCTGTATACGCAACTTTTGGAGGAGATAAAAAATGTTGGACGCTAGAAAATTTATTGAAAAGTCAATTAAAGAAATAAAAGAAATTGTTCGTGAAAATAAAATCATCTCCGCTTGTTCCGGAGGAGTGGATAGCACAACTACAACCTTTCTCGTACATAAAGCTGTAGGAGAAAAACTGATTGCTGTGTTTATAGACGATGGACTGCGGAGAGAAGGAGAACCAGAGTTTGTAGTAAAGGTACTCAAGGACTTAGGCATTAAAGTCAGATTCATTGATGCAAAAGAGGAATTCTTTAGAGCTTTGAAAGGAAAGACAGATGCTGAGGAAAAACGAAAAGCCTTTCGAGATACATTCTACAAAACCCTCGGTAAAGTGGCAAAGGAAGAAAAAGTTAAATTCATCGCCCAAGGCACAATAAAAGCTGACGTAGTGGAAACAGTCAAAGGAATAAAAACACAACATAACATTCTTGAACAGATTGGAATCAACCCAGAGATTTACGGTTACTCTATCTTAGAACCATTGAAGGAGTTATACAAACCAGAAGTGAGAATTGTTGCCCGAGAATTAGGTCTTCCAACAGAGATTTCAGAAAGAATGCCTTTTCCTGGTCCAGCATTATCAATAAGAGTTCTCGGTGAAGTAACTCCTGACAAGGTCGCAATACTAAGAAAAGCCACTGAAATAGTAGAGGAAGAAACCAGAAACCTGGGAACATTTCAGAACTTCGCTGTTTTACATAATGATAAGGCTACTGGCATTAAGAACGGGAAAAGGGTCTACGGAAACATCATCACTATTAGGGTAGTAGTCTCAGAAGATGCTGTGACAGCGAAAGCCAAACAGGTTCCATACGAAATATTAGAAAGAATCGCTGAGAGAATAACAAGTGAGATACCAAGCGTTGTTAGATGCTTGTATGACATCACTCATAAACCACCCGCAACAATAGAGTTTGAGTAAAAACTACCGCGCACATTGAATGCTTATTGTGTTTAGTTTCTGAAGGGCAGTTACCATCGTCTGCTATGTTAAAAAAAGTAGAGGGTTTATCTACCAGCTCAAAAAAAGAGTTAACGGCATTACTTTTTGGTTTGAACCACAATTTTCCACGTGCCCTTTTCTACACGTTCTGTCTCTGACACCTCATAACCCTTCGCCCTCAGGGCAGGCGGAATATCCCTCACAGATGGAGGATTATCAAGAATCACTTCAAGAACATCGTCTGAAGAAAGACTCCCCAGAGCCCTCATTGTTAACAATTGCGGATAAGGACAGACGAGTCCCCGAGCATCCAAAGAATAGCGTTTTTCACCAATTTTCTGTAAGTTAAACTTTTTCTCCACCTTTTATCCATCCGTTGAGCTCAAATAGGACTTCAATTCCTCTATGGTGTGTCTGTTGCAAAATTCCCTTAAACTTTCAACCTGCTTCCTTTTCTTCAGATAGTTGCGGAGGAGAAACTCAACTTTATGTTTCAGTTTGTCTGCTGGAACCTTCATCTCAATGACTCTTCCCAGCGACGGGTTTTGTCCAAATCCTCCCCCCAACAATATGTCATAGCTCTGTTTCCTCTCGCCATTCTCTCTAATCAGTTTGCCTGCCAAACCTATTTCAGCTATTGAGTTTGCGCAGCAGTTGTTGGGGCAACCGCTGACGTGAATTCTAAATCCCGCTTCGTCCAGCAATTCGTTATCGAATTGTTTCTCAAGGTAGCTCACTATCTCCCTCACTATTTCCTTAGCATGTAGACGCACAGTTTTGCCGCAGAAATCAGAGGCACATCCCATACTCGTCCACCGCAGCTTAGAGCCGTTAAGGGAAAAACCAACTTCTTCAAGACGTTTTAAAAGCATATCTTTCTCCTTTACGTTAAGTATGATAATATTCTGTATGGGTGTAAGCCTCAAGTCACCGCTTCCATACTCATCAGCAAGATTTGCTAGAGAAACCATCGCATCGCTGGATAAGCGTCCTCCCATGAGAGGTATATTCACATAGTAATAGTCCTCTTGACTCTGCGGCTGCACACCTTCATGATTAGTCTGCTTCAGAAAAACTGGACCATCATAACTTTCAAGAGTTTTTCCAAGCTTTTCTTCCAAAACATTAAGAAACTTCTCAAGCCCCCAGTTTTCTAGAAGCCACTTAAATCGAGCCTTCGCCTTACTCTCCCGATTTCCATAATCCCTATGAATCTCAATGGTGGCCACTGCAACATCGAAGGCATCTTCTGGCTTAACGAAGACGCCGAGGGGTTTAGCTAATCTAGGACCAGGCAGAGATGCACCTATGCTGCCGCCTGCTAGGAGAGTGAATCCTATCTTATCTTCCTTCCTGACAGCTACGAAGGCAAGGTCGTTAATCTCAGCTCTTGTGCAGTCGGAGCCGCAGCCAGATATGGAAAATTTGAATTTTCGAGGCATATCCATAAAGTCTGGGTTCCCAGTGAAGAAGTCGCTTAATTTTTTCATAAGAGGATATCCGTTTAACACCTCATCTTTTTCAACACCAGACACTGGACAGAGCACAATGTTTCTTGCGTCTCCGTATCTGGCGCCGCTGAAGCTTTGACCGCACATATCTGTCGTGAAACCCAGTTCGGCCATAACTGAAAATATTTCTAGAGCATCCTCAGCCTCTATCCAATGCAATTGAATGTCTTGTCTATCCGTTATTTCCGCATATCCTCTACCATAAGTTTTGGCTAAATCGGCTACTCGGCGGAACTGCTCAGAGGTTATGAAGCCTCCTGGAACCTTTATTCTAAGGAAATGAAGAGACTCTGTTGGATTTAGAGGATTACTGTCACGTCCAATGGAGTATCGGCCTATGAATCTTTCTAAGTCGGCTGTTGCTATCGTTGTCAAACGCTAAACCCTTCTGTTATGAAGAGATAGTGAAGTAAAGCGATATTAAAAACTTAACGGTGTTATAGCCAATTTTCGAAAACACGTTCACGGAAAGACAGGTGGGATTCACGTTGTGGTGCGGGGGATTTGAACCTTTCCAATCGTGGAGACATCTCCCGCAAACTCCCTTCTTTTTTCTCGGACTACGCGCTTGCATCTAGCCTTGCCTCAAAAAGTGGTCTTCAATAGTTCCTTTTCTGCTCTTTTTATTATGTTGTTGAGTTCTTTTTGGGCGTCTTCGTCTAGGGGTGGCACTGAATGTTCCTTCAGGATTTTCTTCACTTTTTCCTTTGCTCTCTCTATCTGGGAACCATCTGTTGGAGATGGAATTGCAGTCCTCTTCTTGAGCCATATTTCTTTCTGGAAGTGTTCCAGGGTGTGCTTGAGCCCTAGAAAGTTTCCTCCTGGACCAACCTTTTTGATGACGTCGATAGCTAATGTTTCTTCATCAATACTGAACGTTCGCCAGTACGCTCGTACATTTGCCAAAGCTTCAGCGTCA
>QMYO01000056.1 GCA_003662715.1 Candidatus Bathyarchaeota archaeon
CGCCGCCAACTGTTCTTCAGATGCTTGAACGGAACGTAGGACGAAAGATAATGGTGATTTTAGACCCTTCATACGGATTTGAGGGGACATTAGTTGCTGTTACGCATGAACCGCCGGGGATATGGCTGTCCGATGCTGATGCAGTAATAATGCGGGCTACGATAGCGCAGCCAATACCACACGTTGTGGGCAAGGAAGACAGAAGCGAAGTATTTATTCACCTAAATTCGGTTCAACGCATTGAGGTTTTACATAAAAGTCAGCAGGCTTAGATTTCAGAATAAACCGCGCTAATATTTTTTGTTTTTTGCTAAAATGGAAGGGCACCTTGAGCGTAGAGAGTTGCTAAGACACTAGCGATTATTAATCCCACTGCTAGGACCATAACTAGTTCAGGCCTTATCCTAATACCTTGAGTTTCCTCTTCGAAGAAACGGAGTAAGCCAGCGCTCGCGGCGGGCATGGGAGCGCTTCTTTCCCGCTTCTTACTTCTCTTACTTTTGCTCATGGAGTTGTCTCCGAAAATCTATAACAGAAGAGTTTCTCTAATTAATGTTACGTTGTTTCCATATTTCTATTAGGATGGAGGTTAACTAGGATTGAATAAGACTGTTTTATGGACGATAGGACATAGTAACAGGTCTGTTGAAAAATTCTTGAAGCTGCTTAAAGAGCATAATGTCAGAATTTTGGTTGACATACGCAGATTTCCAACTTCTAAGGTTGAGCATTTTAAGAGAGAGGAGATGGAACAGTGGTTACCTGAACATGGAGTTGAGTATGTTTGGTTTGGCAAGGAGTTAGGTGGTTATCGTCGAGGCGGATATCAGGCTTATCTGAAGACGAAAACATTTAGAGAAGGCATAGAGAGGCTTCTTCAACTTGCTAGAAAAGAGAGGGTATGTATCATGTGTATGGAGAAAAATCCTAAGTATTGTCATCGCCGTTTTGTTTCAGCGTATTTAGAGAGGAGAAACGTAGAGGTGAGGCATATTCTTGAAGAGGGACAGGTGAGTCTTATGAAGTTTGAGGAGATAATGTAAGCGCTCATTAGGAGATGGATGAGGAGATGGAGATAAGCGAGTTTCAAGACTTGATGCGGCGAATATATTTTCATCGAGATTCCAAGCGTGGAGCCGCTGGAACGTATGAGTGGCTTGTGGAGGAAGTGGAAGAGTTAGGAGAGGCTTTAAAGGAAAAGAATACGGAAGCTATTGAAGGCGAGTTTGCCGACGTTTTAGCTTGGTTGGCTTCCTTAGCAAATGTTGTTAACATAAATTTAGAGGGGGCAGCAGCAAGAAAATACAGTGGTAAATGTCCTAAATGCCATCAGGCACCATGTAATTGTTCAACTTAAAAGATTTTTTTGTTTTCAACAATAGACTATATATTATCGCATCGTCAAAACATCGAAGGCTATCAAGACAAAGCTAAGGTAGAGTGTCTGTGCAGTGGAATGGCTTTTTTTGTGACTAAACTACTCCTGAAGCTTTGATGGCTTTCACTGTCTCAGCGACTAAGTCTGCTCTTTCTGGAACCATAACGTGGATTCCCGCTACTCCCATAGATGCAATCTCTGAGACCACTTCCACAATCATCTTTATTCCCTCTTTCACCTTGTCCTCTGCACCCTTCAATCGTTTAATCATTTCATCATGGATGATTACTCCGGGACAGTTTTTAACCATCCACTTCGCCATGCCCGCAGACAACAGAGGGGTGATTCCCACCAAAATCTTGACGTCTAAGTGTGAAATCTGGTCCATGAATTTCTCTAGGACAGCGGGGTCGTAAAGGCACTGGGTCTGCGCAAACTTGGCGCCCATAGCAACTTTCTTCTCTAACCTAATGATTTCTGGTTCGAGAGGGTCAATGCCCGGATTTACAGCAGCACCTACGAACAATTTTGGCGGGGTCTTCAGTTGTTTTCCTGCTAAATCTACTCCTTCTTCTTGCATTCTTTTGATTGCCCATAGGAGTTGAACAGAGTCGAGGTCAAACACTGGCTTAGCTTCTGGATGGTCGCCCATTGTTATGTAGTCGCCTGTTAAGACTAGAATGTTTTTGATTCCTAGGGCGTTTGCTGCTAGTATGTCTGATTGCAAAGCCAGTCGGTTTCTGTCTCGGCAAGTTATTTGATAGATTGTTTCGAGACCAGTCTGTTTCTCTATTAGGTGGCAGGTTGCTAGGGTGCTCATGACGACGCGGCTTGTGGGATTGTCGGTTACGTTGGTAGCCACTACATCGTCTTTAATTAGTTTGGCTCCGTCAAGAAGGTCTTCGATGCTTGCGCTTTTTGGCGGGGTTAACTCGCCGGTGATGGTGAATTTGGATGTTGCTAGACTTTTTTCTAGAGAACTAATATAACTCATTTTGAGCTACCTCGGAACAATTTGTTGAGGGGATGTTGAAATCTGATAGTTTCTCGGCTTTCTAAAAGCCCTAAACTTGTCTAGCTGCCCGATGTCTTTCATTCGCTTGTAAATTAGTACCCAAGCACAGTCCTTTTCACGGTCTACTTCACATTTTTCATTCATATGACCCGCACAAGGTCCGTTGAGGAGTCCTTTTGGACATCTTGTGATTGGGCAGATGCCTCCAGTTTCGTCGAGGATGCAGTCGCCGCAGGCTCGGCAACGCTGATAAAACTCTCCTATGTGTTCAGTCATACCTATGAATTTGGTGTTGAGGCCGGGTATGACGATTTTTCCGGTTAGGTCAACGAGTGTTTGGACGCCTACTCCGCAGGATAACATGAGAACTGTGTCTGCTGTGTTTAGAGGCGCTGATATGGCTCTTAGGTCACGTTTTAGCAGTCTTTTGTCGCATGGAGTTTCAAAAACTGCTGTTCCCACTATCTCTTTGTCGCTTAGGAGTTTTGCCATTTCTTTGACTTGTTCTTCGCCGCCGGTTTGAGCGAGTGTTGCGCAGGTTCCGCAGCCTAGTATGAAAACTTTTTTGCTGTTTGTTAGGCTTTCTTTTATTTCTTCTATTGGCTTTTTTTCGGTCATTATCATGGATAACAACTCGGCTTGAATCTTTAAGAAAGTGATTTCTATTTATATAAAGATTTTTGATTATACGGCGGTCCTTTCTTGGCGGAATGAGTGAAAAAAAGGAGGTTTTTCTTGTGTGATAGGTTAATGAATGATGTTTTCATGTTAAATTTGTGGGCGGCTATTGTTTTTCGTTAGGCTGGTGTGAGCACATTCTTGTATAGATGCTACAGTAGTTCCTTTGTGGTGATGCGGGTAAGGTGTATTTTTAGGTGAAGCGAAAATTTTATTGATTATTGTTGTTTAAGAAGTGTTGGCGTTACAGATTTTTGTGGATGGAAAAGACTTCTAGAAGTTTTTGGGATAAAGCTTAAATTGTCGTTTACAATTTAGAATGTTGTGATCTAGAGGTTATACTCTGGATCAAAAGTTAAAAAAAATAAAAAATTAGAGAGGGAAAGGAGTGTTTCAAAAGAAATTTGACAAGACATTGATTTCTGTGGTTTTAGCCTTTACAATGCTAGCTAGTGCATTAGCAGCAAGCTATGTTACACCTACACGCGCACAACCAAACTTCACTTTGTGGGCAACAATTGGTCCGGATCCTTACTGGGGATATTATGGTGGATACTGGGATATCTGGTATTCGTTGCAACCTGAATGGGCAAAAATCGGCGTCGACTTGCAGCTGTATTTCCAAGGTGACATCTACTCCAACTGGGAGCTAATATGGAGCTCCAGTGTGCCGGAGGGCGGTTGGCCCGGCGGCAAACCACCACACGCATGGGACCTCACTATGATGGAATGGTGGTTGCAGCCTCAAGGAATGCTATGGCAGGATGGTATAATTCTGGCTAAAAACATAATAAATGGGCCGATGGGTGGCTGGAACATCTTTCCATACTTAAGTCAAAAGAGTGATGAGTACTATTGGGGAATGCAAACAAGCTTTGACGTTGACACTAGGAAAGCATACGCTGATGCTTGGCAAGTAGAATTGATGCATAACCCTCCAATAATAAACATCTACTCTCCGCACGTGTACGAGGTTCACGGTTCATACATGCAGGGCTACGATCCATACTGTTTTGAGACTCAGCCTTCACATATACGCATTAACCGAACCCTAGTGGACTCCTTACATAATCAGGGGCTATTATCAGACACCGCTTACACCCGACTCTACAATGATAAGACACTTGTCGCCGGAGCAGCTGAAGCTTGGTGGAGTTATCTAAATCCTTGGTGCGACAGCTATACCGAAGAGAGTTTCATGGCTCTAATGCATGTGCCTCTGTACTTCTTTGATATTGTTCCTTGGCCAGCTGAAGGCGAAGTTGTGGATGCATCAACTTATGCTATTACGCCTCGGTTAGCAAGCGATATGCCACAGGATATAGGATGGGAAACTGATCAGGACGGCGAAGATGTCTTTCGAGTGAGAATTCCTCTAAGACAGGGTGTTCTTTGGAGTGATGGCCACGAATTCGATGCTCAGGACGTAGTTTGGACCCTTAATGATATCGTCCTTTATCACCCGGAGGGAACGTCCGCGACCGGTGACACCGCACCTATTATTAAGCGGGCAGAATACATAGGCAATTACACGCCTGGAGATCCAAACTATAATCCTTACGCAGTTGACCTAATTCTCCATGACCACTACGTTGATCTTCCACTGATCCTTGCGAACGACTGGGGTCCAGGCATTATGCCTTATCACTATTTCGGCGGTGTAGCGCCATCGTCGACTGATCCGGTGGTCACATCCTTCGATAAGGCGAAACTTGTGCCGGTTTTAGGCCCATTCAAGTTAGACTCTGAAGGTACGCCGGCTGGAAACTCATGGATTAAGCTGGCAAGAAACCCGCTTTACTTCGGATATGACCTTGGCTGGGGACCCTACGACATTGACTACTGGATCTTCGAATATGTTCCCGACGCAAGTACAAGACTGTCAAAACTACTATTACACGAACTCGACTATGCTGGATACCCAACAGCTCCAGTTGAAGTTTTCGAGGAATTAATTGGACAACCTGACTTAACAGTAATAAAAACCTTTTATCCCGCAGTTAACCCGATATGGATGAATTTCAACAATCCACAACTCAGCAACAGATACGTGCGGTTAGCTTTAGCTCATGCCATCCCATACGCAGACATATACAAAGACATACTGCCCAGCTGGGGCATCACCGATCCAGTTCCTGGAGGAAGCTTCATCCATCCATGGCAATACTATCAAGGCGTACAGCTCTTCAACACTGAGATGGGCCAGTATACCTACAACATTACTCGGGCTCAGCAGTACCTAAACATGTGGTTTTACGCCCAAACCGGTGAAGATTACACTAATGGACCCGTTGGCGACGCCGACTTCAGCGGCATAGTGGACTTAGACGACCTCTGGTACTGGCTGGAAGAATATGGAAACGCACCATACACTCGTCCAATAACTTGGTTAGACCCATCTTGGTACACCACCTATCCATGGCCAGCGGACAGTGGACCAATCGCTCCTGGCAACGACATAGACCCTGACTTCGACAATAGTGGAACCGTAGGTATTGAAGACTATCCGCTGTGGCTTGCAAACTTTGGAAGAGAATATCCATTCCCCGGAGCCTGGTAGCCATGACGCAGAGAAAACTGATAATGCCCATCCTACTTGTGCTAACGTTGAGCATCCTAAGCCCAGCCTTAATACCGACCTCAACTGGCTATAACTCACCAGTAATCTACATATACCCTGATTCAATAATAGCGGTAAATGCAACACAGATCAGCATAGATGTGATGACGAACTACACTGGAAATGACATTTGGGGCTACGAATTCACCCTAACCTATAACCCATTAATCTTAAGCGGCGATAGCGTCACCAACGGAAATGTAACAACGCAAGGCGATGTAACCTTTATTGCTGGAACATTCGACAACAATGAAGGCAAATTAACCCTGACATCAGCATACAGTCTTGACCAAACCACCACGCCACCAACTCCAGTAAACAACACTGGACCAGGAATCCTTGCTACTGTAACCTTTAATGTCACGGGCACCGGAGAAACACCGATAACGCTTGGACCTGAAACCAAACTTAAAAGTGTGGACGGAAGCAACATCGTAGATGGACCCTTCAATCTTGTACATGGCTACTTCCGTAACATAGAACCTGCGCCCACACATGATGTGGCAGTAACCGGCGTCACATTCCACCACGAAATCACAGCAACCTCAACATACAACGAAACGCAGAGTCTAATCTATATTGAAGCCACCACCGTAAACGAAGGCGACGTAACTGAAAGATTCACTGTGGAAATCTACTATAGACTTGCAGGGTGGCTTGAACTCGTGAAGGCAGAAACAATAAACGTGGCGGCTGGAGACACCGTGGTGGTTACTGGAGGATTGAACACAACCGGTTTTCCAGTGGGCTACCTAACGATCATAGTTGAAGCAAGCGAAGTGTACAATGAAACTGAAACAATTAACAATACCTACAGTACCACATTGCTAATTAAAATGGTAGGAGATGTCCAAGGTGACCCAGAGGACCCAGACCCCACCATCGGCGACGGCGACGTAGACAAATATGACTTCGGCACCTTCGCTTATCATTTTGGAAAGAACTATCCGAACACGGACTACAATCCTGAATGTGACTTTAACAGAGACGGAAAAATTGACAAATATGACTTCGGCGATCTCGCCTATTGGTATGGCAAATCGATAAGTGCTACCCCACCGTACCCGATATTATAGTCATAACCACCGCTTAACATTCCCTTTTTTTTTAAACTAAACACATGTAAGCTGTAATAATCCACTGAAAAGCAGTGTTCGCTTGGCTAGGAGACACTTAGCTTACTGCAAACATGGATTGAAACGAAGATGAAACTAAAGTTAACTTCCAACAGCGAAACACGGCATGAAGACACTTTGCGTTTTGATGATTTATTATATTTTCCTGTATGCATAACATAGTTTATATATAAGAAACATTTAATTTTCATGCACAATTAGAATATAGCGTCACGGGAAAGGAGAGAAATGTCAGTGAAAATGAAGAAATATTCGGTAACGTTTATTATTCTACTTATGACCTTGTCTAGTTTAGCGATAATCAATATACATGTGAAACCAGCTCAAGCTCCACCACTCCGCAATTTGACGGTACAATCAACACCTATCGATGGCATCAACTTCACCATTAATGGAACGTCTTATACGACAAACACGACTGCTAACTTGGACGTGGGCACTAGCAACGTCTTCAATGTTACTATGCCCAAAACCTGGATGAATGGTACAGATAAGTACACTTTTATTCGGTGGGAGGATAATTCCACCAATCCGGTTCGCATTATAACTTTGCAATCTGACACAACAATTATTGCCTTCTATGCACATGTCAAAGTCTATGTTAACCAGCCTCAAGGATACATACCTGGAGTGCCCGAAGGCACTCACTTTCAGATTGACATAATGATTGAAACAAACGGATTTGTGGATTTTGGGACGCCTAGCATCTGTGGTTGGAGCGTGGACTTACAAGTTAACCCAGACGTGATTTCCATAAACACGACTGCGCCATCTCCACCACCCTTCCCACCTCCACCGCCAGACGCAAAAATCATAGGATCAGAAGCAGGCTACGTCATGTATGACTACGACCAATTGCTTGGAAGCCCAAACCCTCCTGCACTGCTTCCAGGCACAGCTTATCCTACCACTGGCTACTGGGACGAAATCACAGAGATTTTCGTACCCATGCCTTCCACAGGATTCGGCGACTATATGACCCAGACTTACTATGGCGGCCCCGCCCCCCTGGTGACAATTGAAGTAACCTCAAAAAATGAAACCGCCTATTCATTAATAGACCTACTTGACGTCAAATGGGTTGACGGTAATAACAAATGGCATGATGTTGACAATGTTATAGACGGCCACTACAACCCGCCCCCTCCAAACTACACTTTGACGGTGGAGTCAACACCCATCGATGGAATAAACTTCACCATAGGCACGACAACCTACACGACAAATACAACAGTCGAGTTACAAAAAGGAACCTACACTGTTACTATGCCTTCAACCTGGACGGTTGGCGCTGACCAATATAACTTCGTGAAGTGGGAGAACAATTCCACCAATCCATTGCGCACCATAGATCTAACGTCCAACAAAACCATCATCGCCACCTATGAACGCGCACTAGAAAATTATACTTTAACGGTTAATTCGGTTCCTATCGATGGCATCGACTTTACCATTAATGGGACGTCTTATACGACAAACA
>QMYO01000057.1 GCA_003662715.1 Candidatus Bathyarchaeota archaeon
TCGAAACATTTAGTTACCTTTTAACTATATACTTATGGTTTCTAAAGGTGTAAATTATGAAGATTTCGAGAAGGCTGTTGGCAAAGATGTTGGATCATACGCTGGTTAAGTTGGATGTTGCTAGAGATGATGTTAAAAGAGTGTGTATGGAGGCGGAGATGTATGGTTTTGGTTGTGTTTGTGTTAATCCAACGTATGTGTCTTTGGCTGTACAATTTTTGAAAGAAACAGAGGTGAAGGTTTCTTCTACGGTTGGATTTCCCTTTGGGGTTACTCTGTCGGAAGTTAAGGCTTTTGAAGCGTGGAGGGTGTTGGAAAATGGGGCTCGAGAGATAGATATGGTCATTAACTTGAGCGCGTTGAAGTCAAGGGATTATGAAACTGTGAGAAAGGATATCGAGATGGTTGTGGATGTCAAACGTTTGTACAGAGACGTTATTGTGAAGGTGATTATTGAAGCTGGGCTCTTAACTGACGAAGAAAAAGTGTTGGCTTGCAAAATTGCTAAGGAAGCAGGAGCTGACTTCATGAAAACCGCGACTGGATTTTTTGGGGGAGCCACTGTGGAGGATGTTAGGTTGATGCGGGAAACGGTTGGTAGAGAAATGGGAGTTAAAGCGGCGGGAGGCATACGGACTCTTCAACAAGCGTTGGCGATGATTGAGGCAGGAGCAGATAGAATCGGAACAAGCACTGCGGTTGCCATAATTAAAGAGTTCCCAGAGTAAGCCAGCGTTGTTGTTGAAGGATGAAGTTACATTCTTTCAGGTGCTTCTATACCGAGTAGGCTGAGGGAGTTTCTGAGTACAATTCTAGTGGCGTCAACAAGGGCAAGCCTAGCGTCACTCAATTCTGGCGGCTTAGCTTTTATCACAGGTAATGCGTTGTAGAAAGTGTTGAATTTGTCTGCCAGCGCGTTGGCGAAGTCCGCGATAGTGTTGGGTTTAAGGTTTTCAGCTGCTTCCACAAAAACTTCGGGGAACCGAGAGAGCGTTAAAATTATCTCGCGTTCTAAGGGGTTTGTTAGTAGGGAGTAGTTAGGTTTTTCAGGTTTTCGATTTGCTTTTCTAAGGATGCTGTGGGCTCGAGCGTGGGAATATTGGATGTATGGGGCGCTGTTCTTCTCGAAGTTAAGCACTCTGTCCCATGTGAAGATGACTGGTTTGGTTGGGTCCACTTCAACGAGAGCGTATTTTACGGCTCCTATACCTACGAAGTTGGATATTTTATGTTTATCCTCATCTGGGAGGTGTGGAGAACGCTTGCAAACCTCGCCATAGGCTCTTTTAATCGCCTCATCCATAACATCATCCAGAGTAATGTAGCGACCTCTGCGGCTGGACATTCTGTAGCCAGGAAGCCTAACTAAATTATAAGCAAAGTGGACGAAGTTTTCTGCTTGTTCCGTATATCCAAGAGCGTACAGAGCCAGCTTTAACTGTTGTTGAGAAAGCGTTTGTTCCATTCCGATGACGTTGATGACTTTTTCAGCTCTCTGAAATTTCCATATGCTGTAGGGAATGTCCCTAGTGGTGTATAGGGTGGTGCCGTCTGCTCTCATTAGAGTTAGGGATGGAAGCTCATAGTCCTCAGCTAAGCCGAGTTTTTGCTTTAGGTTGAAGTCTTTAGCTACTTTGTCAGCGTCAAACTCTAGGATGCCGCCCAACTGAAACACGTATGGAGTTTTCTTCAGCTTGTCTAGAACTTTTGCAACGTCGCTACGCCAAACGACGTCGCTTTCCCAATCCCATGAGTCATAGAAAATTTCTGCTCTGCTTAGGGTTTCTCTGAAGCCTTCTAAGCATAGTTGACAAACTTCTCTGATGAGTTGTTTAGCTTTTTCCTCAGCGGATTCATATCCACGAATTAGTTTGCTCACTTCGGATTCAGGGTCTTCGTCTTTACTTATCTTGTTGAGGAGTTGAGTGAAGAGTTTGGGAAATTTATTTTTAAGCTCATCCGCCACCGACATCCAATCGTCCAGTTGTTGCTGCAACTCAAAGTTTTCCTCAGTTCCCTTTTCCATCTCTTTCTTGAGCCGACTGATTTCCATGATGCAACTTGTTATTGTGTAAATCACACCAATGAAGTGGTCGGGCTTTCCTTCAGGTTTGGGTTTAGCCAGCTTTTCATATCCATAAGCGATGACTGCTGATTGGCGACCAACATCGTCTATATAATAATGCCGAGAAACAGTATGTCCCCGGGCTTTCAGGATGCGGGCAAGTGTGTCGCCTAGCATAGGGTTTCTCGCTTGTCCGATATGGATGGGGTGGACGGGGTTGACGCTGGTGTGCTCCACAATTATTTTTATGGGTTTTTCTGTTTTGACATATCCATATTCAGCGTCTAGGGTCATGGCTGACTCGAGAGTTAGGCGAGAGAACTCAGAGAGGTTTACGTGAAAGTTAACGTATCCTCCTCCCGCCGCATCAACAGATTGAATCAGCGGAAACCGTGATGCATCGATAGCTTTCGCAATGTTTTCAGCCATTTCACGCGGTTTCTCTGAGGTTTGCTTGGCGAGTTCAAAACACATTGAAGATGCTAGTTCACCGAATTCAGGGTTTGGAGGCTGCTCCAATGAGATGGGGGGAATGGAGATTTGAGGATACAACTCGTTTAAGGCGTCGTGAAGAACTTTTTTACATGCGTCACGAAACTCTTTGAAGGGATTTGCGGAAATCACCTGATGTTCACCTTGTTAGCTGACTCATAAGGGATTCCTGTATTTCCCGTTTGGTTATAGTAGAGTGAAAGCAGTTTCAGCAACTTCCAATTTTAAGCATCAATGCATGTAATATTAAGGGAAAAGATAACTTTTGCGTGTGACGTTAAACTACTAATGCGAATTATCAACTCTTTTTCTTAAAAAACAACCAGTTTTTGTCTCCTTTAAACCTCACTAAGACATAGTCGCCTCTAAGTTTATTGCCTTTAATTTCAAAAATTAACTTGTCTTCATTCCTCGCTTTCAAAACATACTCTCCTTTATCCCAAATTTCCACAGTACCTGCGCCATACTGCCCCTCTGGAATAGTTCCTTCAAAACTTGCATATTCAACTGGATGGTCTTCCACCTGCACCGCTAGCCTTTTAACACCGCTTTTTGTGGGTGGCACTTTGGGTATAGCCCAACTCTTCAAGACTCCATTCATTTCCAACCTCAAATCGTAGTGCAAATGCGTAGCTTGATGTTTCTGAATAACATAAATGTTCCCACCACTCATTTTCTCTCCATCCTTAGGTTCCTCTGTCTTCTCAAAATCTCTTTTCTCCCAATATTCCTCAAGTTTCATTTCCCACCCTTCCATTCACCAAAAGACCAAATAAGAGTTATCCCAAAGATAAGACTTTAATACTATACATTTTTACGTTTCCACCCAACATATATCCCATTAGGTGATTTAAATGGATGCCGAACTAATCGTTGACGGCGAAAAAATCAGTTTAAACAAGTTTGTTGTGAAAATTTTGGCAGGAACAATAGCAGGAGCTACATCCTCTTTACGCGGCATAAAGGAGGACTGGAAAGAAATTAAAATTAAAGTTACAAGATAAACCAGTCAGCAACACAATTTACATATCTACACCATCAATTTTAGCGCCACAATAGGAACACTCGGAGTTTTTGATTTTATTCTCCAGAATTGTGTAACCATGCCGACGAATCAATGGTTTTCCACATTCATAGCAGTAAGTGTTCTCTCCAACTTCACCGGGCACATTCCCCTCATAAACATATCTCAATCCCACCTCTAAACCAATCTCTCTAGCTTTATGAAGAGACGCAATGGGAGTTCTAGGCAAATCCAAAAGTTGATACATCGGATGAAACCTACTAATGTGCCAAGGTATCTCCTCACCAACATCTTTAATGAACTCTGCAATCTTCCTCAAATTTTCTTCCGAATCATTCAAAGTCGGAATAATCAACGTTGTTATTTCAATCCAAATTCCCAAACTCTTATGAAGCCGAATGGAATCTAACACAGGACCTAAACGGGCACCACAATTCTTACGATAAAACTCATCACTAAAACTCTTCAGATCAATGTTCGCTGCATCCAAGTAAGGTTTTATCTCAACCAATGCCTCCTCAGTTATGTAACCATTCGTCACAAAAACGTTTTTGATTCCTTCCTTACTCGCTAGCTTAGCTATATCATAAGCATATTCAAAGAAAATCGTTGGCTCAGTATAAGTATACGCAATGCTTTCGCATTTATATCGTTTAGCCGCCGCAACAACTTCTTCTGGAGCCACATCTTCCCCAATTATTACATTACGTTCTCTAGGCATCTGCGAAATCTCAAAGTTTTGACAATTCCTACATCTAAAATTACATCCCACAGTAGCAATGGAGTAGGCTCTAGAACCAGGAAGAAAATGAAAGAGAGGCTTCTTCTCTATAGGGTCCACCGCACGAGCCACAACTCTCCCATAAACCAAACTATAAAGCGTTCCATCCCTATTTTCCCGAACCCCACAGATTCCCCTCTTCGAATTAGTTATTCTACCGCATCTATGACTACATAAATTGCATTTAACAACATTCCCATCCAGTTTTTCATAAAACATTGCCTCTTTCAATTTGAAGCCTCCCATCTCTTCCTATTAAATGAGCCACAAAAAGCTCTTATAAAGCTAAGTTTTGAGCCACATAAGCTTGTTCATGGCGGGCCCGCGGGGATTTGAACCCCGGGTCTCCGGCTCCGGAGGCTTACGCACTGTCCAAGGTTTGGAACGGTTCGGCGCCTTAATCCGTGCTAGGCTACGGGCCCTTGAAATTAGAGTCCTGAGCGTGCAGTTTAAGGGATTTCCTCTAAAAGGCGTTGACATATCTTGCAAGCTTCTATGACATGAAGCCCTTTCTCAGTTGTCTTCCAAATACCTGATTCTTCAGTTATGAACTTCTCTTTTTTTAAGGCATTTAGATATTGTTTGAGCTGTTCGAAACTTAGGCTAGCTTTATACATCATATGTGTCTTCTTCACACCATTCTTAGCTGTCTTTAAAATTTCCATAATTATGTCGTGTCGGACTCTCCTTTTACGAGAAGACAGCGCAGTCATTCAATCACCCGTTCTATATCTTGGTATTGTTTAGTAAATAAATTAAAGCTTAAAGCCTCTTCAAGAAACTCTTTAATAAACGAACCATAAATCTACATTGGATATAAGGGCCGGTAGCTCAGCATGGTTAGAGCGTTCGGCTGATAACCGAAAGGTCGAGAGTTCAAATCTCTCCCGGCCCACTTTTCAATTCTCCCGGACCACTGGTAAAAAACTGTTTTTAGTGGTTACTTCCTTTTCCTGAAGAGCATGGTTTCGTCTGGTGTGGTGCAGACGTATTCGAATCCAGCTTCGACCAGCTGCCGTGCTTCTTCGGTGTTTTTAGTAGCCTTGGAAACGTATTCGTCGCCTTTGAAATCGACAAGCTGGGTGTATTTAACTAATTGCATTTAGAGCTATGAGAAGAGAGATTGTGGTTATGCTGTCTGCTAATGAGCTTTCAATGGGAATAACAAAGTTATCAGGGTTCCAGCCTCTTTTATAGGTAAATATAGCTACGGTATATGCGATAATGATCATGGTTGAGACAGCTAGCAGGTTTGTTGCTAAAAGTTGCATCATAAACTTCAGAGCATTAGACGTAATTGTTCCTTTTGCAAAGAAGGATGTTGCTGAGTATAATGTAAACATTAGTATAGAAGCCATCCATGCACCGCCTATTTTGGTTAAATGTTGTTTAATTGAGAAAAACGATGATTTGAGTGTGCCTAAGAAAAGTTTAGTCGTGGCAGTTGAGCCTACAATGGATCCTACATCGCCTACGGTGTCAATTAACGCTGGATAAACTACCATATATATTTCAGGTTTTTTACCAACAACCGCACGGACTTCGTTGAGGAAAGAACCTGTAACATTGACGATTATGGTTACAATTATTAGAACGCTGAAAAATTCCCTGATAGTTTTAACAAATTTTTCTTCTTTAGCGTCTTTAAATGAGATGTATAGTACAATGGATAAAAAGATGAGAGAAGTTAATCCAATTAAATGACTTCCTAAAGGGCTTAAAGAAAAGAAAATGTTCAATTCTAGGATGTAGCATAAGGTGACGAGAATATCTGCTACAGTGGATATCACGGGATATATAGTAATGTCTGGATCTAAACCGTGTCTAAAAGACAGAGCTGAAACCGCTATTGTTATTGGAGATATGAATAAAATTGATAGACCCATGGTTGAAGTAACCACAGTGATTATTGAAACAGAATCTATGATGCTAGTTTTCCAGATGAACACGCCGAAAAGCGATGTTCCCAGTCCTACCACAATGCTGCTTACTAGGGTCAATGTGATAATTGCGTGAAACAATAAATAAAATTCCCTTGTGTTTTGGGTGTAGCTTGGTTTAATCATTCCTAAGTGTAGGCCTGTGCTAAGTCGACCGCTGAACAGTCCACCTATGACGCCTCTGATGCTTAAAATTCCTGGGAAAAGGGCGAGAGCCCATAATGGGGCTTTAGTGAATACATCAAAGTATATGGCTACGAAGGTTCCAGCTAAGATGCCGCCTAAATTGAAGGACAGCGATAGTAAGGACTGACCTAAGCTTGCAATTAGCCCGCTTATCGAAGTTCGAACAGTCATCACTGCCGCTTCCATCCATTTGATGTCGCCTCATCATTGAACATTGCATCTTAGCCATGGACACGGAGTCCGCTGATATGCAGACTCGTCTGACGCTAACACGCCCATCATGCAATTTTGTTTTCCTCAACTGTGCTTGAAGTTTATGAGCAAAGCTTTCTTAAAGGCATTTTGCTACTGTTCGGGTATTATTGAAGAAGAACAATAGAAGTTTGCTCGGATTCTCTTTTTTGAACAAAATTTTTAACATGAACGCCGCCAACAATACCATTACTGGAGCGATGTTTAATTGAAAGCAGTTATTTTGGCTGGAGGATTCGGAACGAGGTTGCGACCGCTCAGTTGCACGAGACCGAAGCTTCTTTTTCCAGTTGGCAATAAGCCTTTGTTAGATTGGAAACTGGAGAGACTGGCTAAGAGTGGTATAAAAGAGGTTATATTGGCTGTAAATTATATGGCTGAAGCTTTCATCCAACGCTACGGAGATTCAGCGTATGGAATGAAGCTTTTCTATTCTAGGGAGGAGAAGCCTCTACGAACAGGTGGACCCATCAAAAACGCTGAGGAATTAATTGGGCGAGAGGAAATTTTTCTTGTCTTAAACGGGGACATTCTCACCAATCTTGATTACTCGAAACTCGTGAAAGAGCACCGAGAAAAAGATGCGACAGCAACAATAGCTCTCTACCATGTTGAGGACCCTAGTCGTTATGGAGTGGCGGAGTTAACTGAGAAAAATCGTGTTGTGCGGTTCGTGGAAAAGCCAGTTCGTGAGAAAGCGCCCAGCAACTTGATAAATGCGGGAGTTTACGTTTTAGAGCCTGAGATATTTGATTATATCCCAAAGGGTCAACCAGTTTCAATTGAGCGCGAGGTTTTCCCAAAATTGGCGGACGAACAGAAACTTTATGGATATCCTTTCGAGGGATTGTGGACGGATATTGGAAAGCCGGAAGATTATTTGAAGGCAAACGAGCTTTTGCTGGACGTAGAAATCAAAAAGAGCCTGTTGGGAAGGTGTGCCCGTTTAGGGAGTGGCGTGAAAATCAAAGACCCAATAGTGATTGGGGAAAAGGCGGTCATTGGAGAAAAATCAAAGATAGGTCCATACGTAGCTATTGGGGAACATGTTATTTTAGGCAAAGAAGTTCATGTGCAGAATTCAGTGATTTTCAGCGGAGCAGTAATTTCAGATTTCACAACTGTGAAGAACTCAATCATCGGTGAAGACGTAACCGTTGGTAGTAGGGTGAAAATTGGGCAAGGATGTATAATTGGCGACCACGCAGTTATTAGAGATAACGTCACTCTCGCTCGAGATGTTACGGTTTGTCCTTCAAAAGAGGTTACTGAAAGCGTGCTCACACCCAAATGTTTAATGTAAATCGATTTTCAGCTTTTTTTAAAGTCTATCTTTGCTTCATCACATAAATTATTATACGAATTATACGCAAAAATACCGTTACCAACAAAATCTGAGAAGGGAGTTAGAGTCAATGTCCACGGCAATGACGCTTGAGAAGAGCAGGATAAACACTCCTAAAAAACGCGGAAAATACACGGTCTGCGTTGTAGGATGTGGACGAAGAGGATTACCCCACGCCTGCCTCTTCGCTGAAGCGGGATTCAA
>QMYO01000058.1 GCA_003662715.1 Candidatus Bathyarchaeota archaeon
GGTTAAGGAACGGCTTTCAGCGCCCATAGGCCAGGCTTCCCGGCTTTTTTGGATGCTTCATCAAACCGTTTGTTCCTTTTCCTGAGGGACGCCAGCTTTTAGCTGGTTTTTGTGAGTTCTTTGTCGGCTTCTTTCACGATTTCGCGGATTTCCTTGGCGATATCCTTGTCCAACGGCTCAGGTTTATGATGTGCCAAGATGTAGTCGACCTTTTCGCAGGCTTTTTTGAACAGGTCTTTCCATCCCTTCTTTTCCCATTCTGCGCGGTAGTCCCTTGTGAAGAGTTCAGGTATCCACACGGCGGTTTTAATCCTCTTTCGGGTGCTTTCCTGACTCATGAAATGACCGCCAGGACCCACTTTTATGATGGTGTCCAAGTCGATTGTTTCGTCGGTTACTTCTATACCTTTCAGGCTATGCCTCACAGCGGCGATGATCTCGTTATCAATCACGTACTGTTCCAAGCTCATCGACATGCCGGAATCCAACATACCCATCCCATACATGTTTTTTCCATTCGTCACCATTGCAGGTATCACCGCCGTGATTGTTTTCTCATGAGCCGCCTGAGGGTCGACTATCTTGGCGTCTGTCTAGCAAGCAGCAATCAGACACGGCAGGTCATAGTAGTGAGACAATTCCATGCAACCAGCGTTAACCAAAGCCATCTCAGGGTTTCCAACAGGGTAGTATCCTTTACGCGGGTCAGCGGCTGAGCCAGAGCATTCGATTTCAAATGGAACTCCAGGCGCTATCATCTGCGACAACACCAAACTGCTCAGTACTTCAGCGTTCCAAACCACCAACGTCCCCGCCAAAGTTGCGGGAGCCGTGGTAATAGCTGTGGCCATGCTTCCGCAGAGCGTTGGAAGCCCTTCCTTAGCAGCCATGATTTGGGAGTCAAGAATCTCCTTTGCATGCACCAAGGGGCTGGTTGCCCATCCGCCACCAACAGTGATAGGAGTCTTCTTGAGCTCTTCCATTCCTCCCAATAGCGCCGCGCCGATTCTCATTGCGTACCTCATTTGATCTCCATTTTCTGTGAATAAGAAGACAGGTTTGGTACTGTAGTTTACTAAGACTTCAAATGAATGAATCATTTGTACGTTAGGATGTAGGTCCGTTGGCATGCTTCCCACCCATGCTATATCGACATTTTCTAGCGCATCACCGACAATCATTATTTTTTTAATGTCCTCCAGTGTGCTTGGACGCTGAGTTCCATCTCGTTCCGTGAAATATGTGCCTTCGCCAAAGGTCATAATAGAGAAATCTTTAGGATTTGGAATTTTCTTGCCTTCTCTGGTGTATCGAGGTAGTTCGCTTGGCGCCTTTTTTCTGAACTCGTCGAACACGGCTTCCGGTATCTTCGCTATCTTCGTTTTCCGATCCACTATTGCCCCATTTTTTTCAAGAATATCCAAAGCCTCATCGTTAAGGAATTTGACGCCTGCCTCCTCTAGCACCTTCACTGTAGCACGATGAATCTTATCTAGGTCCTCTTTTGAAAGAAGCTTCAGCAGACTTTTCCCCAGCTTTTTTCACCTCCATCAGATTATTTTGTGTCATTCCGCAAGGGCTTTCATTTACACTTCATTTAAATATTATGTTTTCAAGCGAAATAAATTTGTAACATAATAATTTTGAATGCGTGTGATAGCGTTAACTAAAATTCTGACATTTTTTGTAAATTTGGCAACCCATCATAGAGTTGAGTTAAGAAATGAGATGGGAAAGAAACTTTTGTGGAAGTTTGCATTTATGAAGAGAAGTCAGATAATGAGGAGGAATTCGAAAAAATTAATAGAGACCGTTGGAAGATTCGGAGGAAACAGAAGGGGTATGTGTGTCATTCATTTATTAAAGCGAAAGTATCGGCAGAAAAGCTTTAACGATGTGAAGGCTAGAAAGTCTTCAATAGAGAATCATATACTACCGCTGCTATCTATATCCTCAAGGCTCATTACAAAAAATTCTAGACTCTTGAAAACAGCACCCAAAACATTCTCTGCAACTATTTAGGAATCTAAACAAATTTTGTGATTAATAAGAGCGCTCGCCAACTCCAACTATGACCTTTAGCATTATCTTTAAGCAAAATTATTAAAAACTAAACTTACTAAAGAAACAATAGAATATTTGTGGTGTTTATTGTTGTTAGTGCAGTCGACAAAGAAGGTGCTGAAGGAGGGGATACTAATTGCAATCGAAGGAATCGACGGAGCTGGAAAAACAACCCAAGCAAACATCCTATACCGAAGACTTCTCAAGGAAGGTTATCCTGTTTCGCTTTTTCATGAACCTACAAACGGAAAATGGGGAAGGAAAATAGCGAACCTTGTAAGAAATGGACGGCAGAACACAGACCCGATGAGAGAATTTCAACTCTTTTTTCTCGATAGAAAAGAAGATGTTGAGAAGAACATTCGACCAGCTTTAAGCAATAAAAAAATTGTGATTATGGATAGGTATTATCTTTCAAACGTTGCTTACCAAGGTGCTCTGGGGCTTCAAGCAGATTTTATAGAAAACAAAAATGAAGAAGCCTTCCCAATTCCTAGGAAAACTATAATTCTTGACTTGTCGCCGCAAGTAGCCCTTTCAAGAATAAGAAAAGAAAGAAATTCTGTCCCAAACCATTTTGAGAGAAAAAAGTATCTCAGCAAGGTAAGAAAGATCTTTCTACAACGATTTTCTGGTAGGAAAAATGTCGTTGTAATAGAAGGAGACGCTAAACGTAATATAGATGAAATCGCTTCGCAAATATTGAATATTGTAAGACCAATTGTAAGGTCTGTAGAGGAACAAAATAGTGAGTGAAACTGAGCTTAGCGAAGAGATCATCAATTTATTCAAGAAAAGAGAAAAACTCAACCGAGAGATTGATGAGTTACAAAATAAGCTTGTTAAAAAATTGTGTCCAAAAGGCAAAAGTCAATGTGAGCCTGCATACTGTACGTTCCGCATAACGGATAGTTGCCCTTTTCTTGAAAAATGGCAAAACATACTTTCAGAGGCAAACGTTAAAGAAGATTTCCTTGAGGAAATATTAGATATAGATATCCTATCAAAGATCTTACCTACAAAAGGGAAAGTTCTGACGAAGAAAAAAGGTTAAACTTCATGTGTGTTAACTAACCGATAGGTTATCAGAACTTGCCGTTAATCCATTAATTAAGGATCGATCACCTTAATAATGATGCTCAAGAATTGAAAGATTAGGAGAACCCAGACATGCGACAGTACTGGGGTGAAATTAAAGATCCAGTTCACGGATATGTCTATGTCACTGAAGCTGAGAAAACCCTTATAGATTCTTTCCCGGTGCAGAGGCTACATCGGCTTAGGCAACTCGCGGGATCAGAATATGTGTATCCAGGCGCTAACCACACTCGATTTGAACATTCAATCGGCGTAATGCATCTAGCTGGACGTTTAGCAGAGAACTCGCATCTTTCGCAGTATCTTTCTGAAGATGAGGTTCAAAAGGTTAGAATTGCTGCTTTGCTTCATGATGTGGGGCATGGACCGTTCTCCCACGTTTTTGAACACCTACTCGTAAAATTCTTGAACAAAACACATGAAGACCTGAATGTTTGGATTGTTCAGAACTCAGAGCTAAAAGACCTACTCAGCGACCTCGGATACGACCCGAATGAATTGGCAAAGCTTTCAGTAGGATTATTACACAAGCCGAGAAGAGCATTTATGGATCAGATTATCCGAAGCGCAGTAGATGTGGATAAACTTGACTTCGTTGTTCGCGATACGTATCACACCGGCGCAGAATATGGATATGTAGATGTTTTCCGCATCATCCATATGCTTGATGTGCTGGATGAAAATCTCGCAGTTGATTTGGGAGCGCTATCAGCTCTGGAATCCCTTATTTTGGCACGTATCGAGTCATTCAAGAGCATATACTTCCATAGAGTGGGGCGAGCAGTTCAGATAATGCTTGCCACAGCTATGGAGGAGGCTAAAGATGAGTTGGGCTTGGTAAACTTCCAGTCTCCAGAGGAGTATTTGGCTCTAAACGATTACACGGTGTGGACTATGTTAAAGAATTGTAAAAAATCGAAGAAGATTATAGAGAGTTTGGAGAGGCGAAGGCTGCTTAAATGCGCTTATGAACAGACTTTCTATGTGAAGGATAAAACGGTTTCCAGCATCTTCAGCGTTGAGGAAATTCGAAATCAGATGAGAGACAAAATCGCTTCAGAGGCAGGGGTGAAATCGCAATCCGTTGTGATTGATGTACCAACACTTCCTTCAGTACCTTATCGTCACTCCGTGCTTTTAGAACCAATGGAAATCCCAGTTTTCCAACGAACTCGGGACGGTGAAAAGATTCCTCAGCGACTAAGCGACATCTCTGGAATATTTGACGTGCTTAAAGGATTCATAAACATCATACGAGTTTACACTGAAGAGAAACATCGTGAAAAGGTTGGCGCCGCTGCAGCGAAACTGCTTGGGGGAATTCCTTCTTCAGCAAAAATATCCTTTTAGGCTAAAAAAAGAGGAAAAAGAGAAGTTGAAAGTCGAGACGTTAAAGGGACGTTCAATTGTCCCTGGACATTGCAGAGGAAAGGCGTTAGTCTCCATGAAACCAATCAGTTTTCTCGGCGGCGTAGACGCAGAGTCAGGGTTAATTGTTGAAGTTGGTCACGACTTAAAAGGAAAGAGCGTTAAGGACACAATTCTTTGTTTTCCACACGGCCACGGCTCCACGGTTGGCAGTTACGTAGTCTACTCCTTAGTTAAGAGGGGATTAGGTCCTAAAGCTATCATTAACCAGACAGCGGACCCCGTGGTTGTGGTTGGCGCCATTATCGCTGAGATTCCCATGGTTGACCAAGTTGACATTCAACAGATTAGAACAGGCGACGAAGTGGAAGTTGACTGCAACAAAGGAATAGTTAAGGTTACGAGGAGGAAGTAGAGGTAGGGTGTACTTAACTAGAGAAGAAGAAAAGATATACGATGGTGAGTGGGGCTGGGCATATCAGGTTTCAATGAAGATTCTTGTTCGTCTAGGCGACTTGTTTGGAGCCACTAAACTAATACCCATCAAGTCCGCTCACATCTCTGGAGTATCCTATAAAACTCTAGGTGACGCTCCAATAGACTTTCTTGAAGCTTTGGCGAGGACTAATGCAAAGGTGCAGGTGCCTTCCACGCTTAATCCGTCAAGCTTTGACCCCGCTTATCTAGCTAAGAATTTTCCTCAAGAATACAGAGCCCGACAGTTAAGCATAACCAATTTGTACAAGAAAATGGATGTTAAACCCGTCTTTACGTGCACGCCTTACTACATACACAAGCCGCAACCAAACTCGCATCTTGCGTGGGCAGAGTCTTCTGCGGTGATGTATGCTAACTCGGTTTTGGGAGCTTGGACGAACAGGGAGGGGGGTCCAAGTGCGCTTGCGGCGGCGCTTATAGGAAAAACGCCCAATTATGGTGTTCATCAAGCTGAAAATCGTCGAGCAGATGTTCTCGTTAAGGTTGAGGTTAATCTCAGAAATCAGATGGAATATGGAGTGTTAGGAATTCATGTTGGGAAACTGTTGAAAGATAAGATTCCTGTTTTTGATGGATTGTCCAACTATACGAATGACTGTTTGAAACAGCTTGGCGCTGGATTAGCTTCAAGCGGAATGTCAACCATGTTTCGTTATAAAAAATCAGATGCAGACAGAAAGCTTGAAACAATTTCCATCCAAGCAGAGAACATAGAAAACACCATTGAAAGCTTGTCCACTACATTTGAGGTGCCAGACCTAGTTTTCATCGGATGTCCCCATTGCTCCTTAAATGAGGTTCGAAATGTTGCTCAAGCGCTTAAAGGCAGGAAGGTGAGGAAAGAAGCGAAACTTTGGGTGTGCACTTCTCGACATGTTAAGGGAAAAGCGGAGGAATACGTTAAAATTATTGAAAAGGCGGGGGGTCACGTGCTCTGTGACACTTGCGCCGTTGTCACATGGATAAACAAGCTTGGAATAAACTCTATGATGACTAACTCGGCGAAAACAGCTTATTATGCACCTACTCTGAACAGAGTAAATGTACGTTTAGCTTCGCTGGACCAGTGCGTCAATACAGCTTGTGTTAAAGAATAGGGTTGAAGGTTAACGATAGCTTTTCTGGTCTCTGGCTCTCGCGCCTGGACCACCAAACTTTTTCGGTTCTTTCCGTCTAGGGTCACCGGCAATCATGGTTCGGTCATACTCTGTTAAAACGGTTTTAACGTGCTTGCTTTTCGTCCATTTTATTAACGCCCTAGCTATGGAGATACGTGCGGCTTCAGCTTGCCCCATGAAGCCTCCGCCAGAAACTTTAATGTCTATGTCAAGTTGTTTCCAAATCTCCTCGTCAAGCTGAAGCAAAGGCTCCATAATCTTCCTACGAGCGATTTCCGGCTCCAAAATTTCGAGAGGAATGTTATTTATGCGGATTCTACCTTGTCCAGCTCTGACAGTGGCTCGGGCAATAGCGGTTTTTCGTTTTCCACTTGTTAACAGAATTTTCGGTTTTGACATTCTTCTATTCACCCATCGGATTCCATCCGATTCTTTTAGCTAACTCCTCCACTCTTATGTAAGGACACCTTAGCTTTTCTGCGTTGGCGTCAGGTATTGTTTGCATTTCCTTGCCTTCATATTCTTCAGGTACGCCAAGAAAAACTTGAAGCCTCTTGTACGCTTGTTTTCCCTTAGGTTTCTTCCAAGGAAGCATTCCACGCACGGTTCGGCGAACAATTTGGTCTGGTCTTCTGCGGTGGAGAGGTCCCTTTCTTGGATGACCAACTTCAAGGAAAGTTTTAGCCTCCTTAACGATGCTGAGTCTCTTGCCAGATATAGCTGCTTTTTCCGCGTTTACAATAACTATTTTTTCGCCTTGAAGGAGACGCTTGGCTACGACGCTAGCTACTCTGCCTAGGATTAGTCCGTTTGCGTCGATTACTGTGGGTTCAGTGTTCATTGACTTCACCGTTGTTCTTGCGTTTCTCTTCACTAACTCCGGAATACATAAACATTTTCCTCTCTGCTTCAAAGCTTTGCAATTGTTCCAACACTGTATGTTTCTTCCTTTAACACTGTTCAGTCACATTTTTCATTTTTTGTCATTCCTTTCTAAATGCCAAAATAAGAAATGTTTACATGAACATTAATAAGCATCTAACGAGTTGAAAAACAAAAAATTGCTGACATTAAGATGCGTGAGGAAAACAAAATTGTCGCGTAAAACAGTGTTGCTTGTATGTTATGGGAATATCTGTAGAAGCCCTATGGCAGAAGGCTTTCTCAACAAAATGCTGCAGAACAAAAATGACGAAAACGCTGAGGTTAGAGTCATTTCAGCTGGTTTACACGCTTATGGAGGCTCACCAACAGGAGAGGCTATAGAAGTTATGAGGGCAGAAGGCATAGACATCTCAGGTTACAAGTCAAAGCAATTAACTCGAGGACTAATTGAAGAGGCGGATTTAATTTTAACCATGAAAAAAGAATACAAAGACGTGATTGTTTCGCGTTATCCAGAGTTTAAGCATAAGGTTTTCACTTTAAAAGAGTTTGCGGGAGAAACAGAAGACTTGGACATTCACGACCCGTATGGTGAAGGATTAAAAGCCTATGAAGCATGTGCGAGCGAGATAAAACGAATCTTAACCAGAGCCTTTGAGAAGATTGTTAACTAAAAGTAATGGAGAGCTTATCTATCAGACGCTTCTCCCAACTGCCTAGAAGGACACAACGTTTCAACAGGACAAAGCTTACAAACTGGCTTTCTCGCTTTACAGTATCTCCTCCCAAGAGAAATGAGGAGAAGATGAACATGAAGATAGTCTTTAGGATGATAAAGAGCTTGAAGCGCCTCCCGCACACCCTCATAACCAGCGTCTAACGGAGCCAGCCTCAACCTCTTTGAAACACGATTCACATGAGTATCCACTGGGAGAGTCGGTTTTCCAGCGCAGAAGTTAAGAACAACATCAGCGGTTTTAGGTCCAACTCCAGGCATACGTAAAAGCATTTCCCTAGCCTCTTCAAGCGGGAGAGAATAAATGAAATCAAGCGAGCCTCCGAACTGCTCAAGAATCATGCAAGAAAGCTTCTTTATGGTTCTGGACTTGTTTCTAAACAACCCCCCGACTCTTATAGCCTCCTCAATCTCTTCCACCCTAGCATCCGCCAAACCCTTCGGGGTAATCGGAAACTTTTTTGAGAGGTTCA
>QMYO01000059.1 GCA_003662715.1 Candidatus Bathyarchaeota archaeon
AAGTATGTCAGCGTCACCCATCTTAAAGTCAACGTACTTCAAACCTTTCCCTATAAACCTTGGCAGCGTCACAACTTCCTCATGATGATGATGAACCACAGTTTGAGGACCAAAAGGCTCAGGAAAAACATACACTTCCTGACCACTGAATGGAGAAACCCGTTTCAATTTGCCATCCTCAAAGAGAAACGGCTCCTCCGCCATATCCGCCCACGCTGTCTCAGGTGACCAGATTGAGATAAACTCTTTAGTTTCCATGAAGCCCGTGTACCTTATCTTTATTTCATTCACCTTGTCAAGCTTGTCTGCGCCATGTCTCGCTAATACGTTCATGACTCCTGGAGACGAACCCGTGTTTATCAGCGCAGTTAACCCAGCATCTTCATATTTTTTGCTTCGTTCTAGCTGTTTTGAAACGAATTGATCCATTGGTATGTCGGTTGGTCCTGATGCAAGGTCTTGATAGTTGGCTCCACCCTTCAAAACAGCATCCATTATTATCAAATTATATTTGGGCACAGTTGCATTTACAACCAAGTCCATTCCTTTCGCAGCAGCTGTTAATTCGTCTGCGTTCGTTGCATCAAGTTTTTTCGCTGTCACCTTATCGCTTTTCAACCTCTCAACAAGCTGTTTCGCTTTTTCTAAGTTTCTTCCAGCGCAAACAATTTCAGAGACGTCTGGACTTCTTGCCAAATAGGTGCATATAACAGAGCCTTGAGCTCCATATCCTCCTACAACAAGCACTTTCATATTCCATTTCCCCTTAAGCCCTAGGAAATAAAACATGTGTTTTTAAACTTTATCATACATCAGCATTTACTGTGCGAAATTCTTTTATGTAAGATAAGAAATTCTCTACAGATGAGGCTCTGGGACAAATGAAAAACAAAACAATGCTTCAAACAACCAATTCTTTAACGACTTTCTACGCCTATAGCTATAGCTTTCGCTATTTTTGAGGCCCAGTAGCTAAAAAGAATTTTTCACATCAATTTTAGCTTCATGGGCTTTTTGGAGGTTTGATTAATTTATGAAACAATCTAACATAAAACGCCGCAAACGAATCGTAGTAAAATACGGCGGAGCCAGCCTAGCCGATCATGAACGCATGTTAAGAGCTGTTACCGCAGTGGCTAAAGAAGCTGCAAAAGGCACACAGATCGCCATGGTTGTTTCAGCCATGGGAAAAACAACCGATTTACTTCTTAACGCAGCTAAGAACGCTTCAGGCGGTAAGGTTGAAAAAGGAGAATTAGACGACATATTAGCAATGGGTGAACGAACCAGCATCAGAATAGTCACAGCAGCTTTGAAAGCAAAAGGCGTAAAGTCCCGTTACTTTGATCCATTAGATCCAGATTGGCCAATCATAACAGATGATAATTTCACTAACGCAAACCCTATAGAGAAACAATGCATAGAGAAAATTCAGCAAAATGTACTTCCACTCGTTGAGAAAGGCATCATACCTGTCATAGCGGGCTTTGTTGGTCGAACACTTGATGGAAAAATAACCACAATTGGACGTGGCGGAAGCGACGCAACAGCGTTTATCTTAGCGAAAGCATTGGGAGCAGACGAGGTTGTATTGGTTACTGACGCTGAAGGAATTATGTCTGCTGATCCAAAGGTTATCCAAAACCCTGAAAAGCTTGAGAAGGTTGATGTTCACACGTTGGTGGGAATGGCTGATTCAGGTACGAAATTTATTCATAGAAAGGCTTTGAGATACAAGGATTCATCAATAAATGCTAGAGTAATCAGCCATGCTCATGGTGATTTGAACGCTGGCGGAACCATAATCACTGGTGGGCTTTCAACCGAACTAGATGTGGTCGTAGCGAGTCGGTCTCCCGCAGCATCAATCACAGTGGTGGGTAGCGGTATTTCCGAGAAACCTAAAATCATTCAGGAATTAGCTGAGACGGTTAAGGCTTATGCATCACTGTTAGGCTTGTCTGTGAATTATAATTCGATTATTTTGTATGTGGCAGAAGAGGGAAACTTAAATTCGCTTCTTGAGAAAGTTCATGAAGCAATATTAAAACATAAGGAGACGATTGCAATGTCTGTTAGAGAAAAATTAGCTTTCCTCAAAGTTAGCGGTGTAGGGTTAGAGGAAACCCCGGGCATCATAGGGAAAATATCAGAGACTCTGCGGATAAATGAAATAAACATCTTCGGCATCCTAACAATCACCTCCAGCATCCTCCTATTTGTGGACTGGAAGCAAAGAGAAACAGCTCTAAACCTGATTAATCAATCTCTGCGAGGTGGTCAAAAATGATGAAAGCAGCAGTTTTAGGCGCAACGGGTTCAGTTGGTCAAATTTTCATTCAATTGCTAAATGGGCATCCATGGTTTGAAGTTTCGGTTGTGGCAGCTTCTGAGAGAAGCGCTGGATTAAAGTATTCAGAAGCAGCAAAATGGAGATTGCCAACTCCAATTCCCGAGAATGTTTCCAACTTAGAGGTGGTTGACATAGAGCCCAAAGCTGTTAGGAGCGTTGAAGATGTTGATGTGGTGTTCTCCGCCTTACCATCAGATGTGGCTGGCAAGACGGAGGAAAGCTTCGCTGAAGCCGGATATTTTGTGGTGAGCAACGCTTCTGCACATAGGATGGACCCAGATGTGCCTCTTCTGAATCCAGAAGTCAACTGTGATCACGTCAGCCTCATTGATGAGCAACGCAGAAGAAGAAAATGGAGTGGAGCAATCGTTACAAACCCAAACTGCAGCGCTACCGTTTTAACTCTTTCCATGAAACCAATCTACGATGAGTTCGGTATTGAAAGAATGATCGTTTCTACGATGCAAGCCATTTCTGGTGCAGGATACCCTGGAGTAGCTTCCCTTGACATCGTAGACAACGTCATTCCTTTCATCAAGAATGAGGAAGAGAAAATGCAAATAGAAACTCTAAAGATATTTGGTTCCCCATCAAAACCAGCTGACTTCAAGATTTCAGCGAGTTGCCATAGAGTTCCAACGCTAGATGGACATATGGAAGCGGTTTTTATTGAGACAAAACGTGAAGCAGACCCTGAATCAGTTATGAGCGCAATGGAAAAGTTTATGGGTGAGCCTCAAAGGCTCAAGCTTCCAACTGCACCAGCGAATCCTATCGTTGTTAAACATAGTGAAGACCGACCTCAGACAAGACTGGACAGAATGGAAGGCGGCGGCATGAGCGTTGTGGTGGGTAGGGTTAGAAAAGACTCTGCCCTTAAAGGAATTAAGTACATCGTTCTAGGACATAACACTATAAGAGGTGCTGCTGGCTGCGGCGTTCTTAATGCTGAGTATTTAAAAGCAAAAAAATACATTTAGGAGAAAAGGTGAATTGCATTTGGACCCAGGCAAAAAAAGACGATTAAAAAGAATTTTCCGTGACGACCAACGAACCGTCATAGTTCCCATGGATCACGGCGTCACTGCAGGTCCTATTAAGGGGCTTGTGAACATGCAGGAGATCATTGACAAGCTTTTAGAGGGTGAAGCTGACGCTTTTGTGTTGCATAAAGGCGTGGCAAAACATGTTGACGTTGGGCAGGCTGGTTTGATTGTGCATTTATCGGGCAGCACAAAGCTTGGTCCTGACCCCAACTATAAGGTTCAAGTGTGTTCTGTGGAGGAAGCTGTGAAGATTGGTGCAGACGCTGTTTCTGTTCATGTTAATGTTGGCGCTGAGCAAGAGGATAAGATGCTTGTGAAGTTAGGTATGGTTGCGGATGACTGTGACATGTATGGTATCCCATTACTAGCAATGATGTATCCGAGGGGACCGAAGATACAGAATCCTCATGCTGTGGATGTGGTTAAGCATGTTGCTCGGTTGGGTGCAGAGTTGGGTGCTGACATAATCAAGACCGTATATACGGGTGATGTTGAAACCTTTAGGGAAGTAGTTAGGGGTTGTCATGTTCCAGTTATAATTGCTGGCGGTCCGAAGGTGGAGACTGTTCGAGAAGTTTTACAGATGGTGTACGATTCGATAAAGGCTGGTGGAAAAGGGCTGTCCATTGGTAGAAATGTGTTTCAACATGAAAATCCAACTTTGATGGTTAAGGCTCTTTCAGCAATTGTACATAACAACGCTTCAGTGGATGAGTCGTTAAAAATTCTTGGTGGGGCTAAGTGAAAGAACTCTGGATTGAAATAGACGAGTCATTTCCTGATAAAGTAAAAAACAGCCTAATGAAATCAGCCGCTAAGTTCTGTGATGTTCTTTTAGTTGGCTCACGGGATTTAGAAAACGCTAGAAAGACTGGAGCAAAAACAGCAGCTAGCTCAGGCGACTGTGATATCGATGTGTTGGAAGTCTTTGATGAAAACAAGGCTAAGAAGCTGAAAGAAGCGGAAAAAACTGTTGCAGTGAAAGTAAGCATAAAAGGAAGAGAAGACGAGAAAACCGTTGCCAAAGCCGTGGAATCATCATCTGACTACATAATCCTTGACTGCCCCGACTGGAAAGTCATCCCATTAGAGAACGTAATTGCGATGACACGTGGAAAAACCAAACTGCTCGCAGAGGTTTCATCCGCCAAAGACGCTAAATTAGCCCTAGAAACCTTAGAGCTAGGAGCAGATGGAGTTGTTTTGAAAACTTCTAGTCCAGATGAACTCTTGAAGACAGCGGCTGTTATTCAGAAGCCAGCTCTAAAGCTTGAGTTGGTGCCCGCAAAAGTTGTGGAACTAAAGCAGATTGGAACTGGCGCCAGAGCCTGTGTCGACACCGTTGACCTGATGAAGTTGGGAGAAGGAATTTTGGCGGGTTGTCAATCCAATGGTTTATTTCTTGTCCAAGCAGAAGTTTACGAAAGCCCTTATGTGGAGACGCGTCCCTTCAGAGTTAATGCAGGACCAGTATCCCTCTATACGCTTTCATCACTTAACAAAACGAGATATCTCTCGGAACTGAAGGCGGGCGACGAGATTCTCATAGTCAATAGACAAGGAAGAGTCAGGTCAACGCATGTGGGAAGAGTGAAGATTGAGTGGAGACCCTTATTGCTCATTGAAGCAGAATATGAAGGGAAGAGGATAAAGACTATTGTTCAAAACGCTGAAACCATACGACTTGTAACTAAAAAAGGCTCTAAGTCGGTTGCTGAATTAAAAACTGGCGACGAGGTTTTGGCGTATGTGACAGAGGGCGGGAGACATTTCGGAACGTTGGTGAAAGAGGAAACGGTGATAGAGCGGTGACCCTTAGGGTCTGCGTCTCAGTTCTTCCTGAAACAGTCGCTGAGGCTCTAGAGCTCATTGAGAAGGCTGAGAAGCAAGGAGCGGATTTTATTGAAATTAGGCTAGACACATTGAGAGAATACAATACACTATCTGACATTCCAGCTTGTAGTAAGGTACCAATGATAGCAACCAACAAATCAGCCAAGCATCATGGCAAATTTTTGGGAAGCGAAACCGAACGCAAACAAACCTTGCTGAACGCTGCGGAAAAAGGCTTCGAATATGTTGACTTGGACTTATCCACTTCTGAGCTGGAAAGCATTGTCAGCGACGTACATGGTATGGGTGTAAAATCCATAATATCCTTCCATGACTTTAACGAAACTCCAAGCTTGTCGAAGATGGAGGAGATTCTTAAAAAGGAAATTGCGAGTGGCGCTGACGTCTGCAAAATCGTAACCACCGCTAAATCTGTTGAGGACAACCTGACCGTGTTAAACTTCGTTTCCAAAGCTTGTAAAAACGCTAAGACTGTTTGTTTCTGCATGGGAGAGCTGGGCAAAACTTCTAGGCTTCTATCTCCCCTTTTCGGCGGCTTTTTCACATTCGCATCCCTCGAAAGAGGAAAAGAAACAGCAGCTGGACAACTAACCATTCAAGAAATGAGAGCTGTATACAAGACTTTGGGGCTAATATAGGAATGGAAATTTCTGGAAGAACAAAGCTTTGCTGCGTCATCGGGGACCCTATAGAACATTCCTTAAGCCCTGTAATGCACAACGCTGCTTTCAAAGAGTTAAACCTCGATTTTGTTTACCTAGCCTTCACAGTTAGAAAAAACGAGTTAAGTAACGCAATAGCTGGAGTAAGAAGCTTACAAATCCACGGATTAAACGTAACCATGCCCCACAAAACCACCATCATGAAATATCTAGACGAAATAGACCCCACCGCCAAATCTATAGGCGCAATTAACACAATTCTTAACACAGATGGAAAACTTCTAGGCTACATCACCGATGGCGTTGGCGCACTAAAAGCGCTGAAGGAGAATGGCATAAATCTAGAAGGAAAGAAACTGCTTCTACTCGGAGCTGGCGGCGCCGCAAAAGCAATAGCATTTCATGCCGCGCAGGAAGTGGAAGAACTTAAAATCCTCAACAGAACCGCTCAAAAAGCTAAGGAACTGGCGGAGGTTTTACACAAGAAATTTGACAAAAAGATAAGCGGAAACTCGCTTTCACCTGAAACCATAAAAAAAGAGTTAGAAAACGCGGATATTCTACTCAACGCAACTTCTGTCGGTATGCACCCAAATGTTGACCAAAGCTTAGTGGATTCAAGCTGGCTGAGACCAGAGCTATGCGTGATGGACATAATCTACAACCCTTTAGAAACCAAGCTTGCAAAAGATGCGAAATCGGTGGGAGCCAAGGTAATCAGCGGTGTTGAAATGCTTGTCTATCAGGGTGCTGCTTCCTTCGAAATCTGGACTAACCATCCAGCCCCAGTCAAAGTGATGAAAGAAGCGGTTATGAATAAACTTTCGAAATTAGGTGTTCTTGGTTGATGGGGAAAGCTGAAGCCATATCCCACGGAGCCGCCACAATTGTGAATGCCATTGCCACCGGTAAAGGCGCTGCAGTTGGAGTAGACTTATGGACAAAAGCTAGAGTCCAGTTAACAGACAAACCTGGAATCATCGAAGCTAACATTACATCAGACCCTACCGAAAACCCTGTTTTAATAGAAAAAACGGTAAGCAAAGTTCTTGAACACTTCAATCTTAAGGATAAGTTCGGCGCCAAAGTTGACACCTGGTCAAATATTCCAATCGCAAGAGGCTTAAAAAGCAGCAGCGTAGCAGCGAACGCCATAACTTTAGCAACCACAGCCGCTTTAGACAAAAAGCTAGATGACCTCACAATTCTAAACTTAAGCGTTGACGCAGCAATAGAAGCAAGGGTCACGATAACGGGCGCCTTTGATGATGCTTGTGCCTCCTACTTGGGAGGAGTCGTGGTTACGGATAATCTGGAAAGAAAAATTGTTAAACAGTTTAAAATAACCGAAGACTTAGCCGTCTTGTTTTATGTTCCCGCAAAAAAAGTGTATACAAAAGATTCTGACGTGCAACGAATGAAGGCAATGGCGTCTCTCGTTAAAACCGCATACAAACAGGCGCTGAATGGAAATTACTGGTCAGCTCTAACCCTTAACGGTTTAATTTACTCCTCAGCGTTGGGACATAATCCCTCCATAGCTGTTGACGCTTTAGTGACGGGAGCGTTAGCCGCAGGATTGTCTGGCACAGGTCCCGCGGTCACCGCCATTGTTTCTGAAGAGAAAATAGACAATGTTAAAGACGCTTGGCAGACGTACGAGGGAGACATTATCCAAGCTCACTTGAACCATGAGAAAGCCAAAGTGGTGGGTTAATCAATTATGGTAGATGTTTTGGTTAGGAGAAGTGAAAGGTTTGGCGGCGAGGTTTATGCTCCTCCCTCCAAAGCTTACACGCACAGAATGACGATAGCGGCATTACTGTCAGGTGGTGTGTCAAAAATTTTGAATCCCCTCTGCTCTGATGACACTCAAGCAACGCTGGAGGCTATAGAAGCTTTTGGGGCGGAAACGAAACTGGAGAAAGGGTGTTGGACGATTAAGGGAGTGTCTCAGCCTAAAACTCCTAACCGCCCCATAGACTGCGGGGAATCTGGCGCCACCCTCCGTTTCATGATACCGATAGCTGCTCTAGCGTCAGGCTCCTCAACCTTCATTCTAGGAGAGTCGCTTAGGAGACGACCAATTGAACCTCTCCTCCAAAGCCTAAAACAGTTGGGCGCAGAGTGCAATCTTCAACTAAGCGAAAAAACAGCGACAGTTAGGGTTCAGGGTGGAGGAATAAGAGGAGGCGAAACCTCAATAAGAGGAGACATAAGCTCCCAATTCATCTCAGGACTGTTGTTTGCATGTCCGCTGGCAAAGGAAGACACCGAGATAAACGTTACTA
>QMYO01000060.1 GCA_003662715.1 Candidatus Bathyarchaeota archaeon
GGAGAAAGGAAAAATTGAAAAATAAGTTTGCTCAATTGCTATTGAATACTCTTCTTATCGCTAGTCTGTTGGTAACAATTCAAGCAGTAAGTGCTGCTGAAGTTACATTAACACTATCTGATGCAGAGCTAAGCACAGAATTTGCGTATAAATGGGGTCCTGGAACAGTTACAGCAATTGAAGATATTCCTGGTATTGGTGTTCGATTTAACTTCACAGGGCTAACTTCAAGTGGAACTGGAGTCTGTGATGATTTTCCAGTAAGTCCGTTGGCTGGAGGAGATCCTGACAACATCGGAGGGTATGGTGATTTTCGAAAGTATACGCAATATAGACTTGTCTTTACCAATCTGGGACCAAACCCTGTTAGCGT
This sequence comes from Candidatus Bathyarchaeota archaeon, assembly GCA_003662715.1. Next base: position 374 of record QMYO01000060.1, read on the forward strand.
AAACATTGACATGAATACTGGTTGGACGAACATTGATTGGAAAAAAGATACGTATTGGGAAAACAGTTGGACCTATCTGGCTGTGGGAGAAAGTAAAGTTGTAACCCTCGACTTTTCAAACGCAATATGCTGGAATGCCGAGGATGATCCTGTCCCTGAATGGCGCTATCCAGGTGGAACCAGCGGCGTCATAGTCCGTAGACTAAGCGAAGTAAGCAGAATAGGTTTTCAAGTGGCCGGAAGCGGAGAGGCCTCCATTGTGGTTTCCGCAACAATCCCAAAAGACACTGTAATTACTCTTCCTAATGAAGAATTGGCAACGCAGTTTTCTAAGGAAACAGGTCCAGGAACCGTTGACATGGTGACGAACATTCCAGGATATGGTGTTCGTTTTGATTTTTCTGGTTTAAGCACTTCTGTTGGCACCGTTGTTGGTGACAGTTTTCCTGTGAGCGCCTTAGCAGGTGGAGCATGGAAAGATTACGGAAGCGGTTTTGCTGGCCCCTATGACTTTTCAAGATACGATCGCTTTAGTCTGTTATTCATTAATGTAGGAACTAAAACTGTTACCGTTAATCTTAAAATAAACACCGGTTGGACAAATTCGCCGTGGGGAACACCAGAAAAAGACACTTTCTGGCAGAACAGTTGGACTACCATAGACCCTGGGGAAAGTCGGGTTATAACCCTTGACTTTTGGAGCGCCGAAGTATGGAACGCCATGGACGATCCTGTCCCTGAATGGCGTTATTCTAACGGAACTTCTGGCGTGATTGTTCGAAGATTAGATGAGCTGAGCGACATAGGTTTCCAAATTCTTGGTGACGGTGAAGCTTCTATAATAGTGAGCGGCGATCTTACACTAAGTCTTTCAGATGCCGAGTTAAGCTCAGAATTTGCTAAAGAATCTGGTCCAGGCACCGTTACAGCAATAACAGATGTGCCGGGTCCAGGTGTTCGTTTTGATTTTTCTGGTTTAAGCACTTCTGTTGGCACCGTTGTTGGTGACAGTTTTCCTGTGAGCGCCTTAGCAGGTGGAGCTTACAAGACATATGGGGTTACGCAACAGTTTTCAACGTGGGGAGACTTTTCAGGATACGACAAATATACCATGTTATTTACTAATATTGGCACAACCTCGGTTATGATAAATCTTAAGATAAATACTGGTTGGACAACTACACCACCAGAATACGCAAAAGCTTGGCGAGACACTTTCTGGCAAAACGAATGGACCACCATTCTCCCAGGAGAAACAAAAGCCATAACGTTAAACTTCTCATCCGCTGAAGTTTGGAACGCCGCTGACGAAGAAGAGTATAAAGCATATTCTGATGGAACCACAGGTGTGGCAGTTTGGCGGCTTGATGAAGTAAGTGACATAGGCTTCCAGATAATAGGCAACGATGTTGCATCAATAATCGTATCAGCAAGACCAAAACCCTCACAAGTCTACGTTGACGACGACTACACAAGCTCCACTCCAGGTTGGGGCTTTGACCACTTCGCCACGATACAAGAAGGTATAGACGCGGTTGCGGCAGCAGGAACAGTTAAAGTTTACGAGGGAACGTACACAGAACAACTGATTATCAGCAAAGACTTAACCTTGATTGGAGATCCTAGACCCAAAATTGTGGCTCCTGATGTAAGAAGTACCTTTACAATTGCAGAGTCTGGCGCAACTTGGGATCCAATAGTCTTTGCGTATGGTTCTTTAACTGGCTCTGAAACAATTAGTGTTACCATTGAAGGTTTTGAAATAGACGGCGGGAATAAAGCTGCAGCATCCCCCATCCGTTTTGTTGCAATACTATGTCGCAATGTAAAACCTGGCGTTATCTCCGACAACATCATTCACAGCATGTATCCACCATCCGGAAAAGGAAGCGGTCCACAAACCTTTGGCATTCTTGTATACGGCGACTCAGACGTAACCATAAGCCATAACGAGATCAAGGATTTCAGCCGAGGAGGCATAGGCATTACAGGCGATGCCGGACTAGGCGCAGATCCCTCAGTAATTATCGATCACAACGTGATCGTTGGTTATGTAGAAACCGAAACTGGATGGTGGGCGGAAAATGGCATACAAGTAGGATGCGGCGCCACAGCATTGATACAAAGCAATGAAGTTTACAACTGTACAGTGAATAATCCTGACTGGGCGGCGACGGGCATATTGGTTGTTGACACAGAAGAAGGTGCCGTGGTTGAGGATAACTATGTTGAAGGCTGCGATACAGGCATAGGTGCAGTGGACTTTCCAAGCGCGTATGGCTTCCCATGGAATTATCACATACTTTCAAATGTCATCATAACTAGTAACTACCTTATTGGCAACACATGGCAAATAGACATATCTAACGATGCTCGGAACATCACAGTAACATACAATGACATAATAAACGCTGCTGAAGATGGAATAGACGTTTGGAGCTATTTTGGAGATGTATATCCCACGGATGTCGAAATCCACTACAACAACATTGAAGGCAGCGAGGCCTTCGGCATCTGGACTTCAGAAGAGTTGGAAGCTGCTCCTGTAAACGCTACTTTCAACTGGTGGGGTGACTCAAGCGGGCCATATCATGCTACAAGCTGGATGTATCTGGGATCGCCTTATGGCCCCCACTACGGTTTAGGGGACAATGTAACAGACTATGTCCTTTACTATCCATGGTTAAGCGAACCTTCAGGCCAACCTGTTGAACCTCCAACCGCTATCTGCACTTGTTCTCCGACAAGAGCCCGTATAAGTGAGGCAATAACTTGTGATGCTTCAAGCTCACTGCCAAACGGTGGATATCTAATTGAATATGTATGGGACTTTGACGACGGAAACATAACGTCTACTGATAATCCGGTAATAACACACTCCTATGATGCTGAAGGCACCTATAACGTTTCCTTGACCGTTAAAGACAGTGAGGGCTTGGAAGACTCAACATGGTGCCTAGTCAAAGTGGGTCCGCCTGCGCTTCTAAAAGTCGAACCGTCAATTGTGCAATTACAGTTGTTGAACAAAACCTTTGCGGTTAACATTACTATCAATAACCTGTGGGAGGGATGGAGGTTTATAGCGGTACAATTCAGACTCTGCTACGACGCCACCTTAATCGAATTTATCAACGTAACAGAAGGTCCATTCATGAAAGATCCAAGCTGGAACCTCCATGGCACATACTTTATCTACGTTAATGAAACAAACGGCTTCTACGGACCGCATGTAATCGTGGGAATAATGCTTTATCCAAACTCTACCGGGCACTGGAACGCATTTCCAAGCGGAAGCGGCACAGTAGCCACATTGTGGTTCCGAGCAATAAGTCAAGAAAGAGGCGAAGAAAACCCACCACTGTCCTGCGAACTATCGCTATGCGATACCATTATGATCGACGACGACATTATGGACATTCCACACGACATTCAGGACGGCGTTTACTATATGTACCCAACAAACATCGGAGATGTGAACTATGATGGAAAAGTAGACATAAAAGACGTTGCGCAAGTTTCTGGCGCCTTCGGCGAATTCCCTGGAAGACCCAGATGGAACCCCGAACTTGACGTTAACGGAGACGGCAAAATCGACACAAAAGACGTGGCAATAGTTAGCCGCAACTTCGGCTGGTTCGCCACTCACGACTGCTAAAGTCAGTGTATAACCACCCCTTCTCCCCCCATTTTATCATTAATCTATAGACCAAATGAACTTACACCGACTTAGCAACAAAAACCGATTTCTCTCAAAATCTTATCCTAAAAATCGTCACAAGCACTGCAAGAACTGTAAATAGAAGCATCAAAATCGCCGATGAAAACTCTGATATTGCATAAGTTCCTATTATTCGCACGGTTTTTAAGCCTATGTGATGGGTAAAGTAGAGGTACGTGCAACTATCATCTGATAGTGCCAAATAATCCAGTTGTTCATCATCTGCATAAATAACCCATCCATTCTCAACCCCCAACAAATTTTTTGGAATATGCACTCTACAAAACCTATTTGTTCCAATTTCTCCGGAAACATCAAAAGTAATAGATGGCAAGTCCGAATCAGGATCAAATTGAAAGTTTGAAACAACAGAAGGGCTGACAACATCAACATTGTACGATAGACCATCCCAAGTTCCAGCATTAAAAGTTTTAATTGGAGCCATCAGTGGGTAATGATCCACATTATTTGTATCAATGTAATATGATGCGTCACCTAAACCGTCACCTCCAAGTTTATCTTGATTTAAACCATGAAATTCATCGTTACTCTCATGATCACTCCAATAATTTCCACCCAAAGGATAACCTCCATCCCAAGCGTTATTCGACTTATAACTGTACGCACTAACCATGTTATTAACAAAGTTATTATAATAAACAACATTATTTTCTGCCCTAAAAAGCTTTAAACCATAAATAACACTGTTTTCAACACTGTTTCGCTTTATGATGTTATAACTCGCATTAACCAAGTTAATGCCAATTGATGAATTAGCCACGATATTACCGATCAACAAGTTTTCCATAGGTTTTTGTCCAGTGAAAGAGTAAACGAAAATCCCGTTATACAAACATCCGATTATAGTGTTATTGCGGATAACCTGACAACTTGAAGAGTCTAAACCTATACCAAAATCAAGTTCACTACCCATTATAACATTGTCGCTGATTATGTTGACTTCAAAAGAATAGTCAACTAGAATTCCGTAAAAACTGCTGTTCATCACATAATTACCACATAGAGTGTTGTTACATGCAGCGAAAATATATATACCAACATCATTCTGTGCTAAATAATTGTCGCATATAATACAGCCAGAACCTAGAATAAGAATTCCCGACGAATCAGAAAGATATGTGTCACTCCCGCTATTTTTAATAGTAAAGCCGCTAAGAGAAACATTATTTGCATTTATGGTAACAACCGATCCCGTACCATTCCCATCAATGACCGTTAACATCTTATCCTCACCGAAAAGTGAGACGCTTTTATCGATGACTAATCTCTCATAATAGATGCCTTTCTTCACAATTATTGTATCCTCTGGGCCAGCAGCGTCTATAGCGGCCTGTACAGTTGGGTAATCAATGGGGACCTCAATAATTCTAGAAGAACTAATAAGAGGGCCTTCAACAATATCTTGACTGCATGGCAAGCAAAGAGCAGCATATAACGTGAAGATAAGTAAAATCCTAGCACTCATCAATTGTGATAAGCAGCCATCGATTATTATAGTTTACGGATGAAAATTCTGGCCGTTCTGTACTTGAATGGATTGATGTTCTTTGATTTGTCTACAATCCGTAATAGAAAAGATCTCCAGAAGACTTATACTAGTGGAGAATGTACTATTCTATGGATGAGACAATGAAAGCCTCAGAAAAAATCCTGTTTTTGTGGATGATAACTATACTGGCAATAACGACTTTTCCGCGAGTTCTTTCAACAGAAACCGTTTTAAGCACGATGCCACAACACGCCACGCCGTTCATCGGAGAGTTTTTCACGATCAATTTGACAGTGGCTGATGTCACAAACCTTAACAGCTGGCAAATAACACTCGCATTTAACCCAACAATTCTAAACCTGACCGAAGTGATAATTCCTCCAGACAATGTTTTCGCCGGTTACAATATTTTTAATCCACCACCTATAATTAACAAAACCATAGGTAGAGTGACAAAATTTGTAGCATTAGAAGGCACCGTAGGAGTCAATGGTAGTGGAATACTGTGTACATTAAGGTTTTTAGGCAAAAATCTGGGAGTGACAACCTTGAAACTCTTAAATCTTATGCAAATCCACATGAGCGGAACCTATCTGATGAGATCAGATTATTCACTAATTCCGTTTGAAGCCAAAGTTGGGGTAGTCGAGGTTAACGCACCGGACTTCCACCGGAACATATTCAATGTAACTCAAAACTCCGAAACATTAAACGTTGTCGTCTTCACAAACTCAACAGTTGCCAACTTCTACTTCAACGAATCCTCCAAAGAAATAAGTTTTAACGTAATAGGGCCAGACGATACCACAGGTTTTAGCATAGTAACAATCCCAAAAAGATTGCTTAACGAAACATTAATTGTCATTGTAGACAACACTGCTATTAGAAGTTTCAGCAGCATGCTTGAAACATTGCCCGAAAATGCTACTCACAGTTTCGTTTTCTTCGGCTATTCGCATAGTGAGAAGATGATTAGAATTCTACTCACCATCACGGGAGATATAAATGGAGATAAAAAAGTAGATATCAAAGATCTAGCAATCGTGTCAGCAGCTTTCGGATCCACACCTGAATCCCCGAGATGGAAGCCAGTAGCAGACATTGATCATAACAACAAGGTCGATATAAAAGACGTAGCCCTCGTTTCAAAAAGCTATGGGAAATTCCTGCAATTTTAATGACGTTAAATATCAATTTTTACAAGCAACAGAAGATAATTCCAGAAGGTTTTTATTATCTTTTGCAGTCTGATTAGAGTGGAAGGGAAAGGAGATAGAAATGAGGCGTGATATAGTGTTTGCAGCGTTCTTTGTTTGTCTAATGTTAACAAATCTTACCCTTAATATTTCTTACGCCTCAGTTCTAGAAATACCTATAACAACCAGTAGTGATACATATGACCTTGGAGAAGAAATTGTAGTAATTGGAAATTTGACACTAGACGGTGAGCCAGTCTCAGATGGCTTGGTAACGGTTCAGGTCAACGATCCAACAAATCAAACAATACTAATAAGAACTTTATCTACAGGAACTGATCCACCTAAACCTTGGATAATAGAGATTCTCGATTTCTTTGCCTGCGACCAGCTAGGAAATCCAAAATACAGTTTCAAAAGAGGAGGTAACGCTGGCTTCAAGGTAACAGTTAGGAACAATGCCCTTTCAACCTATTCAGTAAAAATCACAATCTATGTTCAATACTCCAATAGCATACCATTCACTTTCTTCGTAATCTTTGAAGGCACAATTGACGCTCAACAAACGATCAGCATAGTGACATGGCCTGTATCTATACCATCCGACGCTCCGCTTGGCGAGACTTCAGCATACGCCAACGCTTTAACCGACTATCCAATTAGCAACGGCTACGCTTACTCTCCAGAAAAGAAAGCCAACTTTCAGATTACAGCAACCTCTTCCACCACAAACTCAACGTTTTATAAAAATTCAGAAACTTATACAACATCCACAGGAGTGTTCAACGTTACATTCGGAACTTCGCCGCATGGAGGAGTGCTAGGCAACTACACGGCTTATGCTTCCTCAAAATACAGTTATTGGCTAATCAAAAACGAAACAACATTCAAGACCATACTAATCGGCGACATTACAGGTTCTTATGAAATACCAGACGGCAAGGTGGACATAAAAGACCTTTCTACAGTATCCAAAGCCTTCGGTTCATATCCAGGTCATCCCAAATGGGATCCAAGATGCGACTTAAACGGCGACAATATAGTTGACATTAAAGACCTATCTCTTGTTTCACGTAACTTCGGCAAGTACGGAACATTACCATAAACAAAACGGTTCCCTTTCGTTTACTTCTAAAATGAAAAAGCAAAACCAAAAATATAGCTAAAGTACCAAACAAATTTGAAAAATGATCCATTGGCGAAGGGTTATGCTACAACAGCTATAAAATATTCCAAGAGGAATTTCATTAGCAGCTAGTATGTTACATCATCTTTTCCTATTCTGACAATCCACCAC
>QMYO01000061.1 GCA_003662715.1 Candidatus Bathyarchaeota archaeon
AAAATATATTGAAGGAATAGCTGATAGTCGAGCCTTGGCGGTGAGGCTGCAGGTTTCACTGCCACAACTTTTTGAGCTTGAGAAGCGGCTTGACGAGCATTTGAAGGAGAAGATAGGCGACATCACGCCTGAAAGGCTTGAGTTTGTCTGCCCTGAATGTCTTAGCGCAAGGGTCTACTTTGATCCTGAAAGAAACGAGCGTGTCTGCGGAGACTGTGGAACCGTGGTTGAGGAAAACGTTGAATATGACGAAAGCCTGCCCTTTGACTTGTCTTACGCCCCTTCAAGCGACCTAGCCTTCGGCAAAAGCCTGGGCGGGACATTAAACGGTAAAGCCCTAATGCGTGTTTTAGCTAAAACGGGAACTGAAGATTTAGGCATAAGAGCTCGTATGATAAGGGTTTTAACGGAAACTGTTGAGCCTCCAGCCCTAATCGAGGTTCTGAAGCTGGCTTATGAGACAAGCAGAAAATTCCACCTTGACCACGACAAGCTTTTCAACCACGAGTTTGGCAGAACCGTGCGCAAGGCCTTTTGGTTATGCTGGAACCTTGACCTGCAATATTCGCGCAGGGCGCTCGTCGAAACCTGCTTTGCACTCACCTTGTGCAAATTCAAAAAAGCCACACTGAAAATCTGCAAGGCTCTCAAAATAAACTATAAGCTTCTCGCCGTGCTGGTTAAATTCGACCGTTTCTTGGCAGATTTACACAGACAACCAGAAGTTGAAATTCCACTCTCCCTACTTGTTTATTAGCCAATTTCAACCTCGCAGGTGTTAGTTTCCTATTTTCATATTTTTCTATTGGGAAGACCTCATGTCGAACGTTAAAGAACAGCAGTTAAACGTTGAAGTGCCGGACAACCTTTACCGCGAAGTTAAAAAGGCTGCCATAGACGGGCAAATGAAACTCCGTAAATTCGTTGAGTTCATTTTAGGCTTGGGACTTTACATTGTAAAGAGCCTCGGATTCTCTGAAACCTTCAAAATAGTCAGAGAAAACCAGCCCTTAGCTTTTCTCATAGTTGCTAGAAACGAGCTTTCAAAAATGGGCTTCAACACGTCAAGACTGAACCAGATAATAATGGAGGTTGAGGTTTTCCTCGAGAAAAAGGGAGGGGATAAGAGAAAATGAAAACTGTTGAGATGCCTAAGTGGGTGGCAGTCTGCCTTGCATTATCAGCCATCGCATCACTATGCTTCACCGCATTAGCCATAACAACATACACCCTGGTAAAGCCCTACACCCTAACCATCACAGCCACAGAATGCCCGCTCACTGTTGAAACCATAGACTTCAACTACGATCCAGAATTAAACCAATACACATATTGCACTATGGAAATCTTCAATTCTGGTGCAACGCCAATCACGGCTACAGTTTACGTTTACCTCAAAAACGCTTCGCAAAGCATCATAGCCCAAGGCAGTAGCACAAACCTAACCTTCAACCCTGGGGTTTCACCATCCACTGTAGTGCTGACATGGACTCAAAACAACATCGTAGCGAATGTTGCTGGTGGCTATGTGGTGATCCAGCCGTAGAGGTGGAAGGCGCGTGATTCCAAGCGACTTGGCTCAACTCCTTCAAACAGTGTTTTTAGCCTTGGCAGTCGGATGCGGATCTCCAGCCCTCATCTACATTCTCCTTAAAGGTTCGAAACTGTCTGAAAATCCCGCGGGGAAAATGGAAAGCTTACAGCCTACGATCCAGCCCAGCAAAGAGCTTGGCGACGTAAGGCAGCTTGTGCCAGTGCTTGTTAAAGGCTACGTGTATGTTTCCAGAAGCTTTCTAGAGCTCACCGTCAAAACACCACATCCCACCGCACAGCCTGAACAAGCCAGGCCGCTTGGAACAGCCAAACAGCCAGGAGCCAAGCCTCTAATAAGGAGGGTTGGAGAATGAGAAAGCACATTGTAACCTCCATCTTTTTCTGTTTCATTTTGGCAGTTTCCCAATTCTTTCCGCTTACCCAAGCCCAAGGGGAAAACTTCTATCTTAGGCTTCCAAGCTACGAGCTTTACGCACCAGCAAAAATCATCATCAACTTCGTATACACAAACAATGTTTCTGTGAGCGTCCACACCTTGGGCACAAGCCTTTATAAGGCGACGACAAGCCCGGTTCAAGCACTCTTCGAGGCTGAAGCCTTCGACGTTTACACCATAGATGTTTCAATCGAATACGGTGTCCCCGTAAACCAGACGATTATTATAGGGCTTTACGAGGGTGGAAGGGCTGCGAAGGGCATAGAGATAGATGTTTCTCATAGGCGGATTTTCTTATCCATGAAAGTAAGCGTTGTCGAAGCTCCAGAATATCCAGCCCCTGAAGACATTGCAGAGGCCATGTGGACCAGGCTTGAAGGCTTTTACTCGGAGTTTATTGTTCAACAGCAAGGTTTGCTTGATAAGATGAGTGAAACTATGCTTGTCATAGGCAGCTTGGCTGTCATAAGTTTCGTTGTCTGCATAATTGTCTTCATAGTCGTTTTCTACATGCATAGACGAGTGGCAGAGTTAAGCGAGTGGGGCATACGCCACGAAACAGAACACCGCAAAGGAGGAGAATGATGCGATGACTAATGACATTCTGAACATGCGTAATCCGCACCTGACTTACAGACAGGGCAATAGGATGCTTGAAGTATTCATCGCATCTTGTCCTTGCTGTGGCAAAAAGCGGATAATCGTGAGAGGCGACGGCACTATAGATTTTGCCTTAGAAGAGGCTGAAAGGTTTGTCGAAGATTTTAGGAAAGTGATTATGGTTGCCAAGACACATCCTTGAGGTGGCATGATGGACAGCATCAACTTTTTTGAGTGGATTCCAAACATTGCCATAGCTGGGTTAGCCATTATTATAGGAATAGCCCTATGGATGATATGGCGTAATATTTCGCCTGCAGCCCCGGGAATAAGCCTAGGCTACTATGAGGTTGTCGGACGCTATTCTGGACAGAAGCTGATTAAACGCATTAAAGGCACGCTTGTAGACGCTACAGCCCTGTTCCTTAACCCGCAAATAGAAGCCTCTTTTAAACAGCTTCTAAAAGAAGACATGGAAGAAATCGAAAAGCGCACAGGCACAAACCTACAGGAAATCAAAGAAGCCTTGGAAAAAACTGACTTGTCAAGCCTATGCAGAATCATTGTAACCCGGGAAAAGATGTTTACGAAACATGTGCTTGTCCAATACGGGCATGTTGACAAGCCTTTAAACGCCTATGCAGCCTATGATCCTCAAGCCAAATTCACTTTGGGCTTCGGCTTCTTGACGCAGGGCGTGATAACCGGCGAAATTCACTCTCTTCCACAGCCCTGGCAAATCTACAAGCTGGGCAAAGTTTACGTGCACCTTTTCAAGCCAGACGCTCCTCAAGGCGAGCCTGTGAAAAACCCGCCTGAAGCCCTCGCCAAAATAGCCCTGTACGCTCCGGCAACCGTAGAGCTTAAAGAGGTTTTGAAGGGGAAAGACGAGCAGTTGAAAGAGAAAGAACGTGAGCTGCTTAAGGCTGGAAAAGAAAGGGCTGCAAACGCCACCAAAGTTGACAGCCTCTTAACTGCCGTTTTAGGCTTCTCGACAAGGCTTAAGCCCGAAGAAAGTCTTGAAGGCAAAAAGTTTGACCTGATGGACTTCGTAACTCTCGCCTTTCCAACGCTTATGGGCTATTTGCTTGCTGAATATGCAGGGACACCCCCCATTGTAGGCGTGTTCATCGGAATGTTTCTCGGCGCTTACCTCGTGTTCAGGAAAGGGTAGAACCTATGAGTCTTGAAACCGTAACGCTTACGGAAGAGCTACAGAAAATAGATGAAGCACATAAATCGCTGAAGGAAAGCGCCAAAGCCTTAAGGGAATTCGTTCTCTCACAGGATTTTCTCCAAAAATACGTCAAGTTTGAACAGTTGTTGAGCAACTTCCAAGACAAGGTTATCACTCTCGTTGAGATTGTAACTTCGCCGCTTGCAGCCATCGAACAATTCCAGAAAGCGCTTACCCAAGGACGCACGCAACAGCAAGCCCAAACCCAAGAGCAAACCTTGCTCTCCCCGCCATTCTCGGAAACTTTCACCATTGAAAGGGCTCTCGTATCAGTTGTCGCCATCGTGGCCTGTGGAATAGCTGTTGAACAGAGGCTTCTGCCCCCAACCGCCTTGCTCTTCGTTGTTGGTGTAAGCCTTGCCCTAGCTTTCGCCTCGCAACTTAAAGCGTTAGCCGAGTCTTTCATTGAAAAGGAAGAAGAGAAAGAAGAGGGGGAAATAGCTCCGGAAAAGCTTGAAGACTGGATTAACGAGAGCATAGCCAAAATCAGAAGCGAATACATGTCAGCCCGCTTCCTAATCAAGGTTCAGTCGCAAACTATGGAAACGCTTCCAACGCAATACCGCGATTTGGGACTGGATGAAGCCATGTTCAACCGAGAACAGTATTTCAAAGAAACATTGCCCCACGAGTTTCTCAGCAGAATAGGAAGGATAATGGTGGCGTGCGACAGAAGCATATGGACGAGAAAACAGCTCATCGTCACAGCTATGGTTCAAACCAGCCAAATACCGCGCACATGAAAGGTGAAAAGGCTTGACTGAAATGAAGCATCAAAAGTTTGCCGGATTCGAACCCAGCGAGCTTCTAGAAAGCATAGCGAAAAGGCTTGTCGAGGGATCAGCGGGCAGAGGCGGAATAGAAGCCATCTGCCAATTCCTAGACCAAATAGACTGGATAAAAGACTTGTCGCAGCTGCGCTTAAGCATCAAAAACAACACGGTCTTTTTCGAGTCAGCCTTAAGCAAATGCACAAAAGAGATGCTTAAACGCCCCTTACCCGTTCGAAAACGGGAAATCTCCGAGATTCTGGGAGCCACGTGCCCAAAATGTGGCTACAACACATCCTTTTGGAATATGCTTGAAATGCACCGCCGATGTCCAAGTTGTGATGGACGTCTAACTCCAACAACAGCCCTCGCAATAAGCCAGCTCGTAGCCCAGAAAATAGAAATAACGCCTGAAACCATGCTTATGACGGTAGCCTACGAAAAGCTTGCCCAAGCCTATGTGGACGCTTACAAGGCACTGGGGCTTGTCCTCGAAAACTTCGCCAAGCTTTTCGGGTGGGACAGATACCGCGTTAACCAGCGGATGCTCCAATATATGAACGCCTACTTTCTCGGCAGAATGGCTGGCGAACAGAAAATCTCCAGGGAAGAAAAGGAATGCTTACAATTCGTAGTGCGTGGAAACCTGGCCCGCATACCTGTTGAAGAGGCTGAAAAACTGCTGAGACTCGGCATATCCGTCGTAAAATACGGCTACCTATACGAAGTGCTAGGGGCTGTAGGCGCATACACAAACTACCAACAGAAAGTTGCCGATTTTGACGCTTTATACAGTAGACTAAACGCAGAGGTCCGCGAAGCCCTTGGAGAATTATCCCAGGAGGCGGTAAGGCGAATACGCGTCAAAAAAACCTTAGGGGGCTACTACGCTCCTTGCCTAATCGTGCCGAAACGCAATTGGGCATCTGGAATGTTTTCAGGCGAAATAATGCTTGAACCCGTCTACAATTTACCCATCTTTCCAAAAGAGGATTTCGGAGCCATACAAGCCATTTACGGAAAATTCGGCTCTGGCAAAACCTTCCTCTTAAGCAGTCTAATCTGCTATTCCTTCTTCGCCAAGCATCAAGCCGCGCTCATTCCACTTAACGATAAGAGCAACAGCTACAGCCTCGCCTTTATGCCCCTATTCGCCTACAACAAACGCACAGCCCATTTGTTGCACATACTTGAAATGCTCGGCGTCGAGCCTCAAGGCATACCATGCATAACAATAAGCGTCCTACGAAAAGGCGAGAAAATAGAGAACATAAAAGCACATCCGCCGACAGTTTACGATAGAATCCTAGAAGTTGAAGACTACAGAAACTTCAAAGTGGACTTCGACGAGCTTATGAGCGAGCTTAAAGCCGTAGCAGAAGAATACGGTTTCAGCCAGCCCGTGGGCATAATAGCCTTCCGAAACCTTCAACGCGAACACGACAAAGCCTACTTTGACGTGCAAGTGGCTTCTAACGTCCTCAACGAGTTTGACCATTGGAGAAAGGGAAACCCCACCCGTGCTATGCGGGTGGTTCTCGACGAAGTAAGCTATATGGCAGCTACAAAAGCCTTCCGTTACGGAAGCGACAAGCTAAAAGCTGGAGCCACCGTAGTTGACTTCATAAAAGAGTCAAGGCGAAACAACATAAGCGTGGATGCAGCAACGCAGCTTCCCCTCGAGCTTATACAAGAGCTACGGGACTACAGCACAAACATTTTCTTCAGAGATCTAGCAGTGAGCAAAGACAAAAGCAGAAGCCAAATAGACTTCCTACTCGAAAGCATGCAACTGCGAGATCCAGCCCTAAAAACAATAATCCGCGAAATGAACAACCGCGGGCTGCTGCCAAAAGGCTTCTGGTTCTGGCACCACCAGCCAACCTACAACATACAAGTCATACGCCCATGCCCGCCGACATTTATGCTAAATGACAGAAAACGCACACCTTTCGAAATCATCAGATTATACGAAAAAACCACAGGGCAAAAAGTTCTACTGGAAAGCTGGAGCAAGGTCAAAAGGCTGAAAACTGCAAAACCATCATTCTCCAAACACCCCACAATCCCAGACTTCTAAACTATGCCAGAAAAGCTGAGGGGCTAGTTGAATATTTGGACTTGGACGTCGCAGAGCAACGCTGTAAGACCAGCAGCTTCAATTGTTATGGGCAAGTTTCCCTTTGCAGAAGCCGTCTTGATGCTTGTCTGTCCAGTGCTAAACATAGCTGTAGCCGTAACATTCGCCGTGCATGTCAAAGTGAAATCGCCATCGCCTAGACTGTATTCAATTTCCGCAGCGTCAAGCGAAAACTTCCACATTTCAAACCATGCGTTTTTGGCGGGCATATCCGACGAACTGTAAGTTTTCAACATACCTTCCCTGCGCAATGTCACAGTGTCGGATTTAACTTCCATGGGGCCTCTAAGCTCAAGGCTTGTTATGTCACCAATCCAGTCAAGCTGCACATAGCAATGCCAAGTAATCTTTGACACTTGTCTTCCTTCAAAGTAAACCGTCAACGGAAAAAGCGTATATTGAATTTGGCTTGGGTCAACAGTTTGTGCTGTACCGTCAGCAAACTCGATGGTGACGCCTACACCCAACTTTCCACCTGTACCAGTTGTCGTTGATGTTCCACCGTTGCCGTTTCCCGGAGTTTGGATGCCTATCTCTGGCCAGCTTGTGTAAACCCAATAAAAAATTCCTGCCATGATAATTAAAGCTAACAACACAAGCGCCAAACTCATCCTGCCTTTTGAATCCATTCCGTCACCAATAGAAAAATGTGTTAGCCTCCGCCTTTAGCGCCCGAAACATGTTAGAGAATGCTTTCAAAAGCCACGGTGCATATATCGCGGTTATGATGAGGACCACGACGATGACCATTAGGAACAGCCAGAATTGTACCAGAGGGTTGCTGAGCCACGCGCTTAAAGCCGCCAGAAAGCCGGATATCGGGTTTCCAGACCAAACGATTGGATTGTGGGGTTCAAGCTCTGGCACTTCACCCGTGCCTATGTAAACCGTCCATCTGCCCACAACAAACACGTAAACCGTAAACTCCAAGTGAACACTTGGATATTTCCAGCCGTGCCAAATCTGGTAATCATACCAGTTGATAGGCTTGAAGTTTAACAGGTCTATTCTTGTCCAATACTCGTTTCTGAAAATCGCCGTGTCCAAGTTTACGCCTTGATAGCTTAAAAGCGTCTGTTCAAGGTTGACGGGTGTGCCTCCCCGCTGATAGTAAATGCCTAATGTTTCACCTGTTGCCTTCGGAATCAAGTCTTGGCTTCGCATCATATCTGGGTCGTTGAGGATGGTTTTTCCATCTTTGTCTATGGCTGCGAAAGTGTAGCTGTTTAAGCCTATGTAGGCTGGGGCGAAGTAAACCATGTCCGGGTTTTCCTGGAAGTAAATGAAGGCTTTGGGCACAAGCTTAATCCAGATCTTTGTGCCCCCGTAGTTCGG
>QMYO01000062.1 GCA_003662715.1 Candidatus Bathyarchaeota archaeon
CCACGATCTTGAATTTGTTTAATTTCACCTATGTGTCTTCCATCCTCTCCAACGAGTTCGTATTTTGGTTTAATCTGTCCTGCTAAAATTTCGATTCCTACAATGGCGGGTTTTGCTCTTCTAAATACGTATCCAGGAAGAATCTTTATTTTACCAGGTCTAACTAGCCTCTCAAGTTCTTTTTGTGCACGTTCTTCCTGTGTGCTTTTCATCCATTTTAGATAATCGTCGATTAGGTGATAGATGATGTTGTTTTTGAATATGAGGACGCCTCGATCTATTGCTTCATTTTCTGCATCTGGCAGTGTCTTCACGTTAAAGGCTAAGATGACTCCGTAAAGCGGTTCATGTTCTTTAACTACAACAGCTTCTGTGACGTCTCGTTTGGAAACATCTCCCACGTCCGCCAATCTTATTGGAATCTGATTTTGTTTTAAGCTCTCAGCGAGAGCTTCGAGAGAACCCAAGGTGTCAGTTTTTAACACAACTCCATCGATATCAATAGCAATTCTAAGTTTTTCTAGCTCTTCAGAAACCAGCTTAACATATTCTTCCAAACGTGTTTCAGACGGAACCACATATAGAGGCGCACCCGCCAATACGTCCTCGAAGTTTGGTGCAGCAATCTTTATTCCAGCCGCTGCGGAAACCATGTCCACTGAAGTGAATTTGTCTCTGGGGTCTCTTATTTCATCTAGAGGTTTGGGTAGAAGAACTGCGCGAACTTTTGTCACTATAGGCTTCTCTTTCCCTCCAACAACAATAACATCGCCTTTCTGCAGTGTTCCATCATAGATTATTGCGTTTATGGTTGTTCCAAGTCCTGGTTCTTCTTTGACTTCTAACACGGTGCCCTTCGCGGGTCCCTTGGTTACTTTGAGGCGAGCTCGTAGGTATTGTTGAGTTAAGCCAACTAGAACCGCTAAGAGTTCAGGTATTCCTTCACCTGTTTTAGCGCTTACTGGAACAATAGCCATGGTTCGCGTGAAATCGGATATCTTGTCAAAACGGTCAGCTTTAAAACCGAGTTTAGAAAGTGTTCCTATAATTGTATACAAGTGTTCATCAAGGTCTTGGCGAACGTAGGAATCTTGACTCTGATATGACTTCAAAAAGGATTCATCTGGCTTAGATATCCAGCCAGGCACACGATCAATTTTGTTTGCCGCAACAAGGAACGGAGTTTTCTTTGCTTTCAAAATGTTTATTGATTCATATGTTTGCTCCTCGAAACCTCTTAAAACATCGATAACAAGAATAGCGATATCTGCAACTGCGCCACCTCTCTTTCTAAGATTAGCAAAAGCTTCATGTCCCGGCGTATCAATTACAAGCAACCCGGGAATGCGCACTCTACCCTTTAATTCCTTTAAAATAGGGCCGCACAGTTTCTTGAGAGTTTCAATGGGAAAGAAACTGGCTCCAATGTGCTGGGTTATGCCTCCAGCTTCCCTCGCTTGCACGCTGCTTTTTCTGATCTTATCCAGCAAAAGGGTCTTTCCAGTGTCGATATGGCCAAGCACGCATACGATGGGTTGTCGTATAGGCATTTCTTTTTCCTCTCGTTTTAGGGAGGGATAATAATTTGTTAGTCGCATCAACATTTATGCATCAGTATTATAAACCGTTTCGCTGATAAGTTGAGCTTGCAAAATCTATAAAGCAACTTCTATGTTTGATATCTGCCCAAAATTTTTTCCTTAGCTTCAAACCATAGATTTTAAGTGTTAGATATTTACCTAATTATTATTTGAGATGGGGGAGATCTATGCAAATAGAATCCCTGGAAAACATCATGCTTTCAGCAATAAATCCATTCCTGAAATCAATTGTGAAAAAGTTTGATGTAGAATGTGAACGAGATGGAAGTCTGTTAGTAAATTCCTTAAAGGAATTCCTCGGCGAAAACGTCGATCTCTGTAAAAATTGTAGCGATTTAAACCGCAGAGTGGCAAATCCCCTTTTTGAAGTAGGCGGCAGAATTATGCGGATTAACAAAAGGTTCATGAGAAGAATGTTTTTTGAACAAGAATATGGCGAGGCTTGGATGAAGGGATTTGCCCTTATGATGAGGGGAATTGAAAAATATGGAATACGAATTCCGTTTACTCCAGCTGGACCTTTTGAGATAGTTTGGAACATCACGTATTCCTGCAATCTTAAGTGTAAACATTGCTATGAGGATGCAGGAGTTCGTCGCCCGGAACTTACAACTGAGCAAGCATTCGAGGTGATAGATATATTATCTGAAATCGCGGGTTTCGGTCTTCCTGCACTTTCTTTTTCTGGTGGTGAACCTCTTTTAAGAAGAGATTTTTTTGAAATTGCAGCGTATGCAAGCAAGAAAATTCCATATCTAAGTGTGGCTACGAATGGAACTTTGCTCACGAAAAGAAACGTGAGAAAACTTAAGGATGTCGGTATAGACTACGTTGAAATAAGTCTTGATGGGGCGAGTAGAGAAGTACATGAAAGTTTCAGAGGAGTTCCCGGCTGTTTTGAAAAAACAATGGAGGGGATACTTAACTGCCAAAATGAGAACCTTGATCTATGTTTAGCTACAACAGCCCATAAGCAAAACCTAGATGAAATACCGAAAATAATGGATTTAACAGAACAGTTAGGAGCAAGATTCATAAGTTTCAACTATATACCCACTGGGAGAGCGAAAGAACATATAGAACTTGATCTAGACCCTTACGAAAGGTTTTCTCTTCTAAAGAATATGGGAAGGAAGATTGTTGACTTATATATAAAAGCGAGGGAAGAAGAGCAGCAAAATGGAAGAACCAAAATTAAAGTTGATCGTTTTTTTAGTACCTGTCCACAATTCGCAAGTGTTGTAAAGAGACTTGCAGAAGAAAGAGGACATAACTTCACCGTTTCTGCTCATTACGCCGCCAAAAAAGGTGTTGAAAACGTTGCAAACTTTTTAGGAGGATGCGGTGCTGGGAGGCTTTACGTAGGTTTGGAGCCGAATGGAGATATAAAACCATGCGTTTTCTTTCCAACAAACAAAGACACAGTGTTAGGAAATATCTTAGAAGATGACTTTGAACATATTTGGGACACTAATAAACTGCTATGGGAGTTGCGGTCAAGAGAAAAACTGAAAAATTATGAAATAAATGGCAAGACTGTTGGATGCGGAGTCTGCAAAGACAGATACATATGTGGAGGATGCAGAGCCAGATCATACAGTTACTTCAATGGGAATGTAAACGAGCCAGACATCGGCTGCATCCACAATGAGGAACTCTGGAAAAAAATCATAGAACATATAATTTAAGACTTTTTCCTCTGCAAGGACCCAATAGATGAATTATTAAGGCATATCAAAATATCTACTGCGCCTCAGCAGGCTTTCGGTACTCTAAGATTTCGTCAGACCTAAAAAAGATTTCAATTTCTTTCTTAGCGTTTTCAAGACTATCCGAAGCGTGAATCACATTCTTTCGCACGTTAAGCGCGAAGTCTCCGCGAATAGTCCCAGGCTGTGCTTCTATAGGGTTAGTTTTCCCAATCATGTTGCGAAGAACTAAAACAGCATCGGGTCCATCAATAACCATTGCGAGGATAGGTCCAGAAGTAACGTGATCAACTAGAGGCTTGTAGAAGTTTTTGCCCTTGTGTACCTCGTAGATTTTTTCTGCTTGCTTTCGAGTTGGGTGGAGAAGTTTCATCGCCGCTATGGTGAGTCCCTTTCTCTCGATGCGACTGATAATCTCACCCATTATGCCTCTCATAATGGCTTCGGGCTTTAAGAAAACGAGTGTGCGTTCAGTCATGCCTTTCCTTTTTCCTCCTTTCCATAGTATTTTGTCCATGGAAGCTTGCGTGCATCTCTTCTTAGCTTAAGAGAGCTTTTTCTGCATTTGTTGGAGCAAAACCATAGGATTGATCCGTCGTTTCTAACATACATCATACCAGTGCCTGATGGAAAATCTTCTCCACAGAATGAACAATGTCGAGGCTTTGGCATCGGCGAAAACCTCCTGGTTATCGAATCTTCTTAGCTTCGCGTTCTGTTTCTCTTAGCATAAGAATGTCGTTAGTTCGCACTGGACCCTTCACGTTTCTGGTTATGATGCGGCCTTTATCTCTACCCTCAAGCACTCTAACTCTAACCTGCGTAATCTCACCAGTGATTCCTGTTCGCCCGATCACTTGGATGACTTCTGCGGGCGTTAACTCTTCTTCCTCTGCTCCTTCTTTGCTCATTCACTGCTGCCTCTTTTCTTCAACTCTTCAATTCGTTTAGATATCTCCTTCAGTAACGATGCTGCGTCGCCTGCTTCGATTATGCATGCTGCGGCTGCTGGAACGTCTATTCCTGCGGAGGCTCCCAGTTTTTGCTTTTTAGGCACAAATACATAGGGGATTTTGCGTTCTTCACAGAGAAGCGGAAGGTGAGCAACCACCTCTGGCGGGTCTACGTCTTCAGCTATGACCACGAGTTTTGCTTGAACCCTCTCAATCGCTTTTGTTGTTTCGTTTGTGCCTTTGCGTACGTTGCCGGTTTGAGCGGCTATTTGTAGGGCTTCATAGGCCGCATCCGCAACTTCCTTTGGGATATCGAATTTTACGTAAAATGGCTTGGACATGAGCCTCACCCCTTTTTATTTTGTGTGCTGAGTTTTATCAAACCTCGCTCTTAAGAATGTTTCGACTTTCTCTGTTATACTAAACTATCATATGAACGTAAGTTGCGATGAGCTATCGATGGGCAAAATAAACAGTTAACTTTTTGTTCAAACTGTCAACTCTAACGAAGCCGAAACGTTCAAACTGAATAATCTCATCAGAACGCAACTTTTTACAAGAGTCTTCAGCAATTCCACTAGCCACTGAAGCGTCAGGCATAACAACTTCGCAAGGAATACCTGTGCCGGCTGGAATCCAGTGGATTAAGGGAGCGCCAACTTTCTTCGCTTCTTCATAAGATTCGCTGTGAAACACAGCCTTAATTAATTCCTTTCCAACATTCTCAACTTGAAAGTTAAAGAGTTCCATAAGCCGTATAGTTCTACCTTCCACCATAATGTTCACGTCATCGCTGGAAACCCAAAAAGAAGCATCGCCTTTTTCTGGTTTTATCTTAAAAAGACGAAAGCCCCTTTCAGCTCGATCTGGATGCAGATGAATCTGAGCTGTAAATGTTTTTGGAATGTTTTTCACCGTAAGCTTTCTTGGGTTATGCACAAAGAAGTACCGATTGGCTTTAGGATCGATGATTTTTCGGTTATGAGCATAGAGGTTTTCCCAACTCAACACTACATCAGCGGTTTTTGGGCCAACATCAATTATGAGACGCCTTATAGCCTCAGGTAAGATTCCTCTCCTTCTTAGAGCGGCGAGGGTGGCAAGCCTTGGGTCATCCCAATGCTTGAAGAGGCCTCTTCTAAATCCTTCAAGAATCTTGGATTTGCTAAGTAATGCTCCAGTTATCTTAAGCCTCCCGTAATGAATAGCCTCTGGATACTTCCATCCGAAGTGTTTATACATGTATTCTTGCCTTGTCTGATTGGTTAGATGTTCTTTTCCCCGTATGATATGAGTTACACCTAACAAGTGGTCGTCAACTCCGCAGGCAAAGTTATAGAGAGGCCAAACTCTATATTTGCTTCCCACTCTCGGGTGGGGATGCTTCTCAGCGTCAATGATTCTGAATGCTGGCCATTCTCGAACTGCAGGGTTCGGATGGTTTAGATCGGTTTTGATTCTCATCACTGCTTCTCCCTCCCCATATGTTCCGTTAAGCATGTGCCTCCAGCGAACAAGCTGCTTCTCTGGCGTTAGGTCTCGACAGTGACATGATTGTTTAGCCGTAACTTTCTCTCTAAATTCTTGGCGTGAACAAGTGCATACATAGGCGTGCCCCTTTTTAAGAAGCCTTTTAGCATGCTCGTAGTATATGGGAATTCGGTCGCTTTGAATGAATTCTTTGTCCCATTTGCATCCAAGCCAAACCAAATCTTCTCGTATGAGATCATAGAATGGTAAAGCCGACTTCTTCAGCCTCGGGTCCGTGTCCTCAAAGCGGAGATAAAAGAGTCCATCATACATCTTAGCATACTCATAACAGAGAATGATGGCTCTAGTTGAGCCTAAGTGCAAGGCGCAGTCTGGGTTGGGTGAAAAACGAGTCACAACCCGTTCATATTTTTCAACGTTTGGTAATGGAGGAAGCTTCTTCGCCGCCTCAACCTTCTCTTTAACTAGGGTCTCTGGCCACTTTTTCTCTAAGAGCTTCTTTTGCTCTTGTAAGGAAAGCGTGTTAACTTCTTGAATAACTTCATGGATTATGGAGGTAACTTGTTTTATCTTCGTTTTAAGGTGGGGTTGTTCAGCGAGTAACTTGCCTAGCACGGATTGTGCTCTAGCTTTTCCTTCATGGTGAAGTGCGTTTAGAAGCGCTATTTTCCGAATAATTTCCCTAGTTTCGTTTGAGGTCAAGGTTTGCCCCTTAGCTTCTAGACCATAACTAGATTTTTCTTTCCACAAGATAATTGGCGAATGCTCTTAGTTTTTCCTTTGCGTCTGAAGGCTGTAGGAGACGGTCGATTTCTTTCCAACTCTCTTCAATCATGTTTCGTGCAAGCTCTTTACCGTATTTTATGGAACCGTACTTTTTGATTATCCTAATCGCTTCATCCCTCAGTTTTTGATCAGTTGTGTGCATGTTCAAAATTTTCAACAACCTCTTTTTGTCTGCAGGTTTTGCTTTTTCAAGCGTATGGATCACCATTAAGCTTCGTTTTCCTTCAGTTATGTCTTGGCCAAGCCCGCCTTTTTTCTCCGCGAATTTCTCTCCAACTAGGTCTAGAATGTCGTCTTGTATCTGAAAGGCTACTCCAATTGACTCTGCAAACTTTCCAATTCTTTCAACCGTGTCGTCGCTGGCGTCGGCTAAAACTGCAGCCATTTTTGCTGCCATTCTTGCTAGTGTTCCAGTTTTGTAGATGCACATTTGAAGGTACTGTTTCTCATCTGCTTTTGCTAATCCTCTATGCCATGCAATGTCCATTGCTTGTCCAAAGCTTAGGCGAATCATTTCTTGTAGGTAAATTTCGTAAATTTTGTTTTGTTTGTCTAGGGGAATTTTGTCTTTGTTTTTGGTTAAGGCTAGTAGTGGTAAATAATACATTGCGTTTCCAGTGTTAATGGCGATATCGAGTCCAAATAATTTGTATGTGCAGGGTTTTCCTCTTCGAAGTTCAGAGGTGTCCTCAACGTCGTCAATCATTAAGGTTCCGTTGTGGATAACCTCTGGGATTATGGCAAAATCTAGGAGCTTTTCTGGTTCTGCGCCGAGCGCCTCGCAAACTAGAAGGAAAAGGTTAGGCCTCCATCTTTTGCCGCCTCTGTCTAAAAACTCCCATATGGGTTTAGCCATTGCCTTGTTTATGGCATCAACATTATATTCATATCTAGGCGAGCCGAGCGTAAAGATTAATGAATCTCTGTCATATTTTCTTGGAATGTACTCCTCTATCTTTTTATCAATAACTGAGGTCTTCTCTTCAAGGATTTTTTCAATTTCTGTCTTCATTTTTCATTTCCTCATCCCTAAAAGATTAGTTCTTTCTCTTTGCATAAAGTTCAAGGTTAAAACCTCGCACTCGTAACCACTCTGCCGTTTTTCCAGTCACCACAACCGAAACTTCCCTAAGTTCATGGATGGACTTTGCTCCCACAAGAAACATGGCGTTTCTCAACTCTTCAATCATGAACCGAAGTGTCCTTTTAACCTCCTCCGAGTTTTTGGTAGCGGGTTGCAAAACTGGCAAGGCTATACTTGCTAGGTCTGCGCCAAGCGCTAACGCCTTTGCCACATCTATTCCAGAGCGCACTCCGCCTGAAGCGATGATGGGTAAACGAACAGTTTGTACAGTCTCAATTAGGCTTACTGCGGTGGGGATTCCCCAGTTCCAAAAGTTTGCACCGAGTCTCTGGTGAAACTCGTTTCCAGCTTTTTTCGCTCGGTAATGCTCTACTGCTGCCCAGCTGGTTCCCCCAACTC
>QMYO01000063.1 GCA_003662715.1 Candidatus Bathyarchaeota archaeon
AAGAAAATAAAGGAAATATTCATCGAAAGAAACCCATTTATTGAAGAAGAAAAGGGTAAAGGAGTTTCTTTGGCTGAATCCCTCTTTAAAAGGGGTGTTTCGATTGTTATTGTGAGAAATATAGGTAGGGCAGCCTTTAGTGTACTTAAAAGCTATGGTATCCGAATTCTGAAAGCAAAAGATGAAAAAACTGTTAATGATGTAATATTTGCTTTCTGTAACAGAAAATTGGAAGAAGCAGCGCCTACTGTTCATGAAGAGCAAAACCACAAATCTAATTGACGTTTCATGAATCTCCAGATATAGAGCTTTACACAGTTGAAATTCTAATTTCAAACTTTTATGAAATTAAATGATGTTTCTCTTTTCGATTTCAAAAGTTTTAGACCATAATGAATACTCACAAATTAATAATTGCCACAAGTTCGATGATTCGCTGTCTTTTTTCAATTTTTCTCTAAACATGTTAACAATAGCTAAGAGTAATGGCCATGTTTGTTTCTTTACTTCTAAGTGAACCCCCATTAATACAACCAGTCCCTTGCCATATTTTGCTGAAATTATTGCAGGTGTTTCATCAGTATACCAGGCCAACACTTCTATCCCTTTGCTTAAATTTAGAAATTCCGGTCCACCACAATAGTATGTGACAAAAGTCTCAGGTAGGTTCTTTAGGAAAGGATTACTTAAATTAATTTTCACTTCTAGGTCACCGCAGGCAGGCCATGGATATTCCGATCTAGGGCCTCTTGCCGTACAGTTTATGAGACCGATTGGATACGCGGAAGGAATCATATATGTATGGTTGTTCCAAATGATAAGTTCGCATGCATAGTAAGCTCCTGCGCAAATACCAATATATCCTCCACCTTCTCTAACATATTCTTTTAGGTTTTCTGCTCCTTCAGCAGTTAGGGCGATATAATAATCCCAAGCCCATCCGCCTGGAACGATAATCAAAGAATATTCTTCAAGGGTTTCATTTAAGATTTCTTCAACTTCTAATTCGTAGTATTTAATTCCATGTTCTTCGAAAAACGCTTCCAATGCTTCAATTCCTGGTTCCCATGTTCCTGGCCCTGTATAAATACCTACCCTAAATTTCGATTGCAAACTTTTCTCATATAAGGTTAGTGTTAGTGAAATAATTATTATGGAAAGTAAGAAGAATGCGATCACAATATATTTAACCTTTTTCTTCTTTAACAACCTAACGTTCTCCCAAAGAACTTGTTTATTCATTTCATCTTTTTAAGACTTAAATAACAGAATATCGTCTGAATTCGGGCTTCATACTATTTTTTAAATCGTTTACAATAGAGTAAACATTCCTCGCTTTAGTACATATTGATAGATCGATATCCTTTACTAGTACTCCTTCTTTATCATCCATTTTTGCAATTGCGCCGTAGAAAGGCAAAGCAATTTGTGTATGTCCAACTAATTTATCTGAGTATTCTTGTAACTGCCATGGTCCACATCCGTTTACAAATACGAAGGCTAATTCGTTTTCGAAAGCTCTTGCGGCCACACATGAGTCTATAAATATCGACTCGGTGCTAAATCCAAATTGTTTATATAGCGGGTTGTCACCTTCGGACCAGAAAGAAGGACAAAAAACTATGTCAGCTCCTTTAAGAGCCAATTCTCTAGTTATTTCAGGGAAAGCTAAATCCCAACATATTTCAACACCTATCGTACCAAATTTTGTCTTAAAGACTGGAATTTCTCGCCCCCTTTCAATGTAATCCTTCTCTGGATGCCAAAGAAAAATTTTCCTATATTTTCCCAAAATGTTTCCTTGAGGCGATATAACAACAGATGTATTGTAATATTTTCCATTTTCCCTCTCAACCATAGAGCCCATTATTATATAGGCGTTGTACTCCAGAGCAAGTTTGCTAAAAATATCAGTATATCTACCAGGTATGGGTTGAGCAAATTTTTCGACTTTTCCTCTCACAGGCCCCGTAATAAATTCTTCGGGGAAACACAGTATTTCTGCGTCTTTCTTAAACGCCTCTTCCGATAATTGAAGAGCTTTTTGAATGTTCTTCTCAGGTTCCCAACATTTTATACTCATTTGTACTGCCGCAATTTTCACCATTTTTATTTCACCTCCAGATACTCTTTTACGTAACATTCCTGTTAATCGAATATCATAAATTTTCTTGTCAATTTCGAGGTTATCTGATTTTAAAGCGATTAAAATCTTCAATGCTGTATATGGCACGCAACATAGTGCCCTTTAGATAACTCCTTTAACTTAGGTTCTTTTTCTTTGCATATTTCCGTGGCGTATGGGCATCTTGGATGAAATCTACAGCCAGAAGGAGGGTTCATGGGGCTAGGAGGTTCTCCTACTATTAGTTTTCTTCTTCTCTCTATATCTGGATCGGGAATAGGAATTGCAGATAACAAAGCTGATGTGTAAGGATGTAGCGGATTTTCCCAGATATCGTCTGAACTACCCACCTCCACGATTTTACCTAAGTACATTACACCCATTCTGTCACTGATATGTCGAACAACACTGAGGTCATGAGAAATAAAAAGGTAAGATAAGTGAAGTTTTTCTCGAAGATCTTGAAGCAAATTTAGTATCTGAGCTTGAACTGAAACATCTAAGGCTGAAGTAGGTTCGTCTAGAACGATAAACTTGGGGTTTAGTGCTAATGCTCTGGCAATTGCAACTCGCTGATTTTGTCCACCACTTAACTCATGGGGGTATCTCCACATATGTTCCTCCTTCAATCCCACAAGCTTCAACAATTCTAAAACTCTCTCATCTAATTTTTCTCTCATATTATATGCTATTAAGGGTTCCGCAACAATGTCTCTAACAACCATCCTTGGATCTAAAGATGAAAATGGGTTCTGAAAGACTATCTGAATATTTCTTCTTATCTTTTTCAATTCTTTTCGATTTAGTTCCAGAATGTTTATTCCATTATAAAATATTTTACCACTAGTCGGCTCAATTAAACGAAGAATACACTTCCCTAAAGTTGTCTTACCGCATCCTGACTCACCTACCAGACCAAAAACTTCCCCTTCCTTTATAGATAAACTAACACCGTCCACAGCCCGAACATACCCTATTACCTTAAATAGGAATCCTCTTATCGGAAAATATTTCTTTAATAATTCTACTTTAATTAAAGTTTTTGTCAAGTTACCACTCCCCTCTCTACGGCGTGACATGCTACATATCTTCCTGGTTCAACTTCTACGGTTTGAGGCTTTCTTCTTCTACATATTTCCATGGCGTATGGGCATCTTGGATGAAATCTACAGCCAGAAGGAGGGTTAATAAGGTCAGGTATAGAACCTTTAATACTATAGAGCTTTTTCCTCCTAGTTTCAGGTCTTGGAAGGGCTGCCAGTAGTCCCATAGTGTAAGGGTGACAAGGTTTTTTGATGATCTGCCGTACATTACCTATTTCCACGATGTTTCCTGCATACATTACGCCCACTCGATCGCACATCTCCGCTACTATACCCATATTATGAGTTATAAGCAAAAGTGAAAGGTTTCTTTTCCTCTTAACATTCTTTAAATGCTCTAAGATTTGAGCTTGAACTGTAACATCTAAATAGCTTGTGGGTTCGTCAGCTATCAGTAAATCGGGATTAGTCGATAATGCCATTGCTATCATGACTCGTTGCTGCATTCCACCACTCAGTTCATGAGGGTATGATCCTAAAATTCTTTCAGGATCTGGAAGAGCAACAAGTTTGAGGGCTTCAATCGCTTTCTCCTCAGCTTCTTCTCTCTCAAGATTTTGATGGGCCATTATTACATCAATTATTTGTTCCCTCACAGTAAATACTGGATTTAGATAGGCTGACGGCTCCTGAAAGATCATTGAAATTTCTTTTCCTCTTATTTTTCTCATCTCTTCTTCATCTTTTTCCAACAAGTTTTCTCCCTTAAATAAGACTCTGCCTTCCGCAATGGTTCCATTTTCTGGTAGTAGTCTCATGATAGAGAGAGCTGTAGCTGTTTTTCCACATCCCGTTTCGCCTATTAAGCCAAACGTTTCTCCTTTATACAATTCGAAGGTTACACCATCTAAGGCCTGTACTATTCCATCATACGTGTAAAAATGGGTTTTGAGATTTTCGACAATTAGAAGTGGCATATCCATACTCATCCAAGCCTTCTTATTCTTCTAAGTTTGGGATCTAAAGCTTCTCTCAAACCATCTCCCAGCAGATTAAATGCCATTGCCGTGATAAAGATAAATATTCCTGGGAACAGCGCACACCACCAAGCTGAGAAAATAACTGAGCGTCCTTCGTTTATCATAAGGCCCCATTCAGGTGTAGGTGGCTGGGCACCTAATCCTAGGAAACTTAAACCAGCTGCAACCAGTATCGCCGTACCAAGATCCATGGTAGCTTGGATAATGATAGGTACCATAGTATTTGGAAATACGTGGCGAAACACTATTTGAGCATCACTTAAACCAGCAGCCTTAGCAGCTTCTACAAATTCGCGTTCCCTTAGCGAAGTTGCTTCTGCTCGTGCAAGTCTAGTGTACCAAGGCCACCAAGTAACGGATATTGCAATCATAGAATTTACTAAGTTAGGCCCTAATATGAAGGCTATAATTAACGCTAATACAAGTGCAGGAAAGACAAGAAACAAGTCTGTTATTCTCATTATAATGTCATCTATTAATCCTCCTCGATAGCCTGCTATTACCCCGAGTGGCCAGCCGATAGCCACAGATAAAGCCACTATAACTATTGCTGCTAGCAGAGAGTATCTTGCACCGTACATTATTCTGCTGAGGATATCTCTGCCAAGGTAATCTGTTCCAAATAAGTGTTTGAAGCTTGGTGGTTTATATTTTTCTTCAACATTTGGAATACCCTTATAAGCATCTGGGTATGGAGCTATTAAGGGCGCAAAAACGCCCATAAGGATGATGGAAATTAAAATGATTAAGCTAATCATCGTTAAACGATTTTCCCTTAGTACATGTAAGATAATACGAATCTCTCTAAACCGTTTTCTTTCCATTGCGTTCACTCCCTCCTTCACGGTCTGACCCTAGGATCTATGTAAGCTTGAGCCAGATCAATGATTAGGTTAGTAATTATCATAATAATACCTGCCATAGTAGTTGTTGCTACAATTACCGGATAGTCGACTGCCAAAATAGCTCGCCAAGTGTATGTTCCGAGACCAGGCCAGTTAAATACCATTTCAACTAAATAAGCTCCGGTAAGGTTCCAAGCAAAAACTATCCCTAAGATTGTTAGGGTAGGGATTATTGCATTCTTTAATGCGTATTTGAATCTAATTTTATTTTTTGGTATTCCAAAAGCCTCTGCAGCTACAATGTATTTTTCTCTTAAAACCTCTATCATTGTTGCTCTAATCATCCTTATGGAAAAACCTAGGGAGTACGAAGCTAAAGCAAAGGCAGGAAGAATAATATGTAACAATGCGTCTTGAAAAGCGATGAAATTGCCTGTCAGCAAACTATCTATTAAATAAAGCCCGGTTATATGCTTGATAGGATACATTTCTGAAATATCTGGGCTTAATCGTCCCTGCAAGGGGAGAATACCTAACATGCGGGCAAAAAGTATCTGCAACAATAATGCTAACCAAAAACTTGGCGCTGAGAGGGTGGTTATTCCGATCAATCTACAGGCATGGTCAACCATTTTATCCTTTTTTGTTGCTGCAATCACGCCCAAGGGTACTCCAATAATTATCGCAATGACTAATCCGGCCAAAGCCAGTTCAACAGTAGCTGGTAGATACGTTAAAACATCTTCAATAACTGGTCTACGAGTACGATAAGAAATGCCCCAATTACCTCTAAATAGATCACGCAAATAGATGAGATATTGTACATATAGAGGTTTATCTAAACCAAGTTCTTTACGGGCTTGTTCAACCTGTTCAGGTCTCGCATGCAATCCCACCCATAAAGCAGCAGGATCAGATGGTGCTACTCTAGCTAAAAAAAAGGTAATTAAGGTTAGCCCCATCAGCGTTACAAAGCCTTCCAAGAGTCTTTTTAATATGTATCGCTTTAAACTGCCCATACTCTTTCCTCCTCGTTGAACACTGTATGGCGAATTCTTGGTAGGCTGATAAATCCAAAGCAGGCAAAGATTAAGGAAATTAATGTTAACTGAAAGCCGGGTGCAATAGTTAGTGAACCACCCTCCTCTTCGATCCACATATACCAGAAGAAGATGGTAGTATAACCGTATGCAGGGTTAGTCCTAAAGCCTTTAACGTTACTGGGTAAGACAAATACTTCCACCAATTGATCCAAAAAGACAGCTGGACAATCCTCTATGAGAATCTCTTGCGCCTCGCGGTAAAGTTCAAGTGCTCTATCCGGATCTGATCCTTCCAGTTTAAATGCGGTGTCTATTAGGTTGTCAAATTCAGGATTACTGTAAAAGGCTGCATTCCAGAAAGGCTTCTCTTCTGTGTGGAACATGTTATAAAGGAAGTCATAAGGAGTTATGTACGTTGGCCACCAAGCAAATGCACATATATCGTAACCACATTCTTCAGGCCCACTCTTTATACGTTCCCATAGGGTTGGCCAAGTCATTCCTACAACTTCCAGCTCGATGCCTAGTTTTTCTAGCTCAGCTTTCCACATTTCTCCAGCAGTACCCGTAGGAGCACCTGAAATGTAGTAGTACTTTAACTTAAAGCCTCCATTTGGATAGCCTGCCTCTGCTAAAAGTTCTTTTGCTTTCGTTAAGTTATAAGTGTACTGCGGAAGATCCTCAAAACATCCCCACATACCTTTAGGTATCGGCCCTGGGGGCTTAATATATGTTCCTTCACCTAACTCTATCCAATCATCATAGGGGAAAGCGTATGCAAGAGCTTGCCGTACTAACTTATCTGAAAGGTAAGGACTTTTAGTATTCATGAAGGCGTAGTGTATGAAGTATGTCGGCTGCCGTATTACTTGAAATTCTGGCATAGCTTCAAATCTTTTCCTTTCCTCCGTTGGAAGATACTCAACCCATTGCGCTTCTCCAGTTTCTAGCATTTGCACTCTTACAGCAGGATCTTCAACTATCTTATAGATAACTTTATCTATACGGTCTTCAGCATGTTCCTCCCAGCCGCGCCAATAATCCTCAAATCGCTTTAAAGTTATTTGCACTCCTCTTTCAAGGCTTTCAATCATATAAGGCCCCGACCCTGCATCGTGACCTTCATTAAACCAGTCATGTAAGTTCTCAATTTCTGCAGTTTTTGGAGAATATATCCATGCCCCATACGTGGATGCAACTATTCTTTGTAAAGGCGCTGGATAACTTAGTTCAAACTTCACAGTGTATTCATCTATTATCTCTATTTTTTCAACAGGATCCCATATGAAGGCAGCTCCAACACCTAACTCCATAATCCTTTCTATGGAATATTTAACAGCTGTTGCATTAAACGGCGTTCCATCGTGGAATTTAACACCCTTCCTTAAATAAAATATCCATGTTAACCCATCATCAGAAACTGTGTAATTTACCGCTAAACCCGGAGCAACTTCGCTATGTGGAAGCCCGTATTCGGTAACACCAGTTCCTTCGGGATTGTATACAAGAAGCGTTTCATAGACGTTAGCCATTACATTAACTTCACCGGAAAAGCTGTATGCGGGATCAAGGTCCGTTATGAAATCGTAACACATAACTGCAGTAAAAGTCTTTGTGGGCTTTGGAGGAGGAACTGTGGTTCTATAGTAGTAAATGGCACCCGCAATTGCTGCTGCAATTATTATTATTACAGCGATAATCGCTATAGATCGTATCTTGGCAGTTCTTTTTCTTAACATCACAAAGTACCACCTCTCACCTACTTACCCCTTTAAAGGACTATTTCCAAGTTATAATAGAGATAATTAAACAATATTTAAAATTTTCTTCTTAAATTTGTATGATGACTTCGATTTTAATTTTACCCTGAGTAATGCCGCAGAAACCCCATCTACGTCGCTATTTTATCCTTTACGTACTACATG